>JAHQVY010000309.1 GCA_019634095.1 Cellvibrionaceae bacterium | reverse complement strand
CTAGCAGTGCTCGAACGGGCGTAGCTAGGCTGTTGTTGCAGATTCGCTGTCCTCCCTCCTCCCTCCTCCTCTCCTTTCTTTTCCATTACTCCTGCTAAGCTACAAACTAAATAGCGCCAGCACCGAGAAAGCAGAAAATATTTTTGGTGCACTCTGCGGCGATCTGCAGTGTGGTAGTGCAGTGTGATAGTGCAAAAGTGAGTGCAAAAATGACTGGCGCATACATTTGTAATGGGTTATAAAGCTGAATTATTGGCGATCAATCGCTATTGTTAGTTAACAAGCTAATAATAATGCAGCTTTGCAAAGACTAATCAGCGTGTATATAGATCAGCGTATATATAAAAGATCCGGCATGAAGACTCTCGCTTACCATGGCTTTAGCCTAGTGATACCAACGCAGTGCTTAATCTTCACTGTTAAAGCCCTCGTCGCACATCTCATCCGCTAGCCAGCCGCCGTGAAAGATACCCGCCTACAGAGCAATTCACATCTACACTCAAAGTCATACATATCGAGTATAGTTTTGATTCAACCTGAAGTAAGTACTTGCTTATGAGAATGCTAGCTATGAGACAACAGCAATTCGTTCCCCACCATTGTGCGGCCATCGTTTTAAGTGCGTGTTGCTTGTTAAGCACCGCTCCTGCTGTCGTTGCCGAGTTTGCGCAGAGCGATAGCGGGGCTTCTGTGCTGAGTTTGCAAAACCCGGCATCGGAGATCACTAAAACCCTGCAGGTGGCGAAGGAGCCCGCTCCGCGGAGTCTGTCCATGAGTCAATTTCAGCAACATTTAGTGACACAAGAGCAGTACTTGCGACAGCAATTGAGTGATCGTGAATTGTCGCAACGGGAGTTTAACGCCCTGCGCATTGCGCACACCCAAGTGACAAGCATGCGCGCCAACCTGGGCGCAAGCTACCGGGCCTATTTGAAAGACCTGCAACAGCGCTTTGATAATTTGCGGCATATAGTGGGCCCAGAAATACCGAATAGCGCGTTACAACCGCTGAAAGCTGCGCTTGGAGAGGCCGATAGCAACAAGGCAGAAAAACTGTTGCGGCAAATGTTAATGATACCCAAATTGCCGTCGCGGGTTGCGGCCGAGCTGGAATTTCAACTGGGAAAAGTGGCCGGCGATGAGATTCGCTACGACGATGCGCTGGGCCATTTTGAGCGCGCGGTAAAAAAACAGCCGAATAGTTTGCGCTATCTCGGTGAGGCGGCCTATTTGGCAGGTACATTGGGTCTGCACCGCCAAGAGTTGCGTCTGGAGCGCAGCGCTTTAAAAATTGCCCTGCAGCGCTATGGCAAGCTGTCGCCAGAGGTGGCCGCGCGCCACAATAACCTGGGTAGTGCCTACCAGAGTTTGGGTAAGTACAGTGCGGCGATAAAACACAATCGCCTTGCCCTGGACAGCGGCCTGAAAATTTATGGCGAAAATCACCCTAAGGTGGCCCTGCGACGCAATAACCTGGGCATGGCTTATCAAAACCTGGGGCAGCACGATAAAGCTATTACCTACTTTGAAAAGGCCTTACTGGTGTTTGAGGCTAGCTTGGGCAAATCGCACCCGAATACCCAGGTCGTGGCAGATAATCTCGCGCAAGCCCAGCAGGCTTTAGAAAATTCCAAGTTAGCTGATTCTGGCAACTGAGACTATTCAAAATCTGGCACCCGCAGTTTACTATTCTTATTGGAAATTAAGGCTTCCTCTTTCCGTAAAATAAGATAATAAATACGCAGGCCGACAATGAAAATTGATAAACAGTATCTCGATAGCCAACTAGACACCGCGCAGCGTGTAGATATTCTGCTGCAACAGATGACATTGGAAGAAAAACTGGGGCAGATGCTGCAGCTGGCTGCCCTCGAAGAGGATCATGAATCCTTTATTGAGCGGTATCATATCGGGTCTTACCTGCATGCTTTGGGTGAGGATGTAACACGCTTGCAGCAACTCAACCGACAACAATCCCGCCTCAACATTCCCCTGATATTCGGCATAGATGCCATACACGGTCATTGCTTCGAAGACCACAACACGGTATTCCCGGTGCAACTGGCGCTGGCCTGCACGTGGCACAGTGATTTGCTGACACATATTGGCCAAGTCACCGCTAAGGAGGCGCGGGCCAGTCATCTCCACTGGACCTTTTCACCGGTACTTTGTATGGCGCGCGATCTGCGCTGGGGTCGTTGCGGCGAAACCTTCGGTGAAGATACTCTGCTGGTGACCACCCTAGCCGCGGCGTTGTGCCGCGGCTATCAAAGCGCAGACTATCCGCTAGCGGCCTGTGCTAAGCACTACGCCGCTTACGGCGAGGCTGTGGGTGGCCGCGATTCTGCCGATTGCGACGTTTCCGAGCGCCGCCTGCGCAGCGTTTTACTGCCGCCTTTTGAGCACTTGGCGCACAATGGCTGCATGACCTTTATGACGGCCTACCAATCGCTCAATGGCATCCCCTGCGCGGCCAATACCTGGCTGATGAACGAGGTATTGCGCGATGAATGGGGCTATGAGGGCGTGGTGGTTACCGACTGGAACAATTGCGGGCAAATGCTCAGCCTGCAGAATGCGGCGCCAGATATGAAACAAGCGGTGTACCAATGCTTGTTGGCGAGCAACGATATTTTTATGTCCACGCCAGAGTTTTTCGAGCACGCGCTGGCCTTGGTGCGCGAAGGCAGTATCCCGCAAGCGCGCATCGATACCAGTGTGCGGCGAATTTTGCGTCTCAAATTCGAATTGGGTTTATTTGACCAGCACAGCGCACCGGACAGAGCTGAGGTGCTCGCCGACCCACGCCGCTGGCAGTTGTGTCTGCAGGCGGCGCGGCAATCCCTCACGCTGGTGAAAAACAGCGGTGTGCTGCCATTTAACCTATCGCCAAAAACAATCCTGTTGGTGGGAGACAATGCCGACTGTCTGCGCAATCAATTGGGGGACTGGTCGTTTGTGCCCGGCATGGCGGCTTACGAAGACAGTGACACTCACCGCGCAGACACAGTGACTCTTTTTAAGGCCCTCGACAAACTTTGCAGCGAAAGCGATATACAGCTGGAATTTGCCGGTGCCGACTGTGTTGGGCCGGAGTGCACACTCAGCCAGTTTGACGACTTGCAGCGGCGCGCAGCCAATGCCGATATTATTGTATTTTGCGCCGGCGACGCCCTCAAACAATACGGCGAATTCCACGACCGCGCCGATTTAAACCTCAGCGGCAACCAAAATGCTGCCTTCGAGGCGCTTGTGCAAACCGGCACCCCCATCGTTAGCGTATTACTTGCCAGCAAACCCCACTGTATCGAGCCGGTGTTGGCCCATTCACAGGCGCTACTTATTGCCTTCAACCCCGGCGCAATGGGAGGCACAGCGATTGTGGAATGTCTGTTTGGTGCGATTAATCCCAGTGGTCGCCTCCCTATTAGCTTTCCCCGTCATGTGGGCCAATTGCCGGTGTATTACAACCAGGCACCGGGCTGGCACGCGTCCTTGTCCCTCCACTATGACAAAGACGATCATTATATTGACCTTGCCAAAGGCGCCTTGCTGGCCTTTGGTGAGGGTATGAGCTACAGCGAGATCCGCTACGCCGAGGCACGCTTAACTAAACCGCACATAGCCACCACTGGCAGCCTCGAATTGCATATCGCTGTAACGAATCACAGTGCGCGCAGCGCTACCGAAGTGGTTCAGGTTTACAAGCAGCTGTGCGTGCCCGGTGTCAGCACTGTTGAAAAACAATTGCATATGTTTCGCAGAGTTCAGTTGGCCGCCGGACAACAGCTGGAGCTCGTCTTTGTATTGCAGGCCTCGGACTTTGTTGTTTTGGATAAAGCCTTAAAGCAAACCGCCTATTGCGGCAAGGTGATTCTTATGGTGGGAAAAAGCAGTAAAGCAGAGGATTTGCAAGACCTGGAATTTTATATTGAGTAAGCGCACAAGGTTTGTGTGCTTAACTCCAAGTCTCGGGCCTGCCGCAGTATAACGGCCGGCCCGAGCGACGCAGAACGATGTTGGGACTTAACTATTATGTGGCCTGTTATGTGGCCTATTGTGTGGCTTTATTTTGCGCCACAGTTTCTTTATCGTCCACGCTGGTTATGCTGCGCTGGTGGCGTCTAATAACGCGCAATGTGGCGGCGTCAGAGTCGAAAACCGAATTCACCCCCTGCGGCTCTCTCGGTGTATCACCCGTGTATAAATAGTCGCCATCGCGCCATTTGCCGTCACCGTGCTCGGCTTGGCCCACCCCGCCCCAAGACCAAAAATTACTGCCAACCAAAGCGCGTTGATTTTTCATGCTCTCTTCCACCTTGGAATAGACAAAGGTGTAAAATTGATTGCGATAGTCGACCCGGGTTCTTCTGCCATATTTGCCGGCATCTCGGCTAAAGGCGAAATCTTCCAGCACCAGCGGCATATCCAGTTTATCCGCCAATTTAATGTGCTGTTCAATGTAGTCAGCGGCCTTTTTGGTGGCGGCATCATAAGTTTTTTCCGGGGCATTAATATCCATCCAGCCCCAATCGATCGGGCGCAAGTGGAAGGTCATATAGTCTACGCCGGTGTCCTTATGTGCATTGATAACGCACTCTTCCATATCGAGACAGCCGATGGTGCCCTCGCTGCCCAGTGTGACCAAATGGTTTTTATCAATGGATTTAATTAACGCTGTGGTGTTTTTTATCCACTCATAGTAAGCGGGTAGGTTTTTGTTATCCAGCCCAGGTCGCGGTGCATTGGATAACTCCCAGGCCATAATGAAAGGGTCTTCTTTATAAAGTCGTCGAGTGACGCGGTTTTTGCGGTTGAGAATTTGTTTAATTACCCCATTGTATTTTTCTATGGCTTTTTCATCGCTATAAAATTGCGCAGCGTAGGCCGCAAATTCGGGGCTGTCCGGATCCGGTATGTTTTTCTGATCGCCAGATTTTGACCATGATACGTAGGAAGACATCCCCCCAGACCACTCCCAGAAATTGCCGAGGTAGATCACCGCCTTGATCTTGTGCTGGTACAACACACTCATGGTGAAATCTAGGCCTCTGAGCATGTCTTCATTCAGCTCTCCATTGCTTTTTACCAGCGAAGCTGCTACCGCGTTGTCAACTGTGGATTCTTCCGATATGCCGAGCAATCTTACGTTGGTCACTCCGAGGGCCTTTAGGTTTTTAATTTCTCGAAGCAAGCGAATACGGCTGCCGGCCCTCGCCGACGGCGACCCGATTTGTGGGGCATACCACATATTGGTGCCAATAAGGTGGTAGGGTTCGTCGCCCAATAAAAAGTTTTTGTCTTTTACGCTGACAAAGGCTGGGGCGGGCCGTTTCTTCGCGGGCGTAGCTGTTTGATTCTCCGCGGTGAAAACAGCGCTACTTAAAAAACAGAGCAATAAAGTGGGTATTCCTAATTTAAAAGAAAGCATGGTTATTTATCTCTCGGATATTGAACAGTGTCATTGCCTTGAACATTTGGCGCCTAGACTCCGCGTGAATACTAGATCGCCAATTCTCCCGCCGCAGCGAACGTTCTTGTTCAAACGCAGTCGTTCAAACATGGTCGTTTAAACATGGTCGTTTAAACATAGTCGTTCGATGGGAGGCCGAAGAAGGCTTTCAGTGCTGCTTATTGTGCATAGCTACCGCCAAGAAAAAAGCGCTAAAATCTTAATTCAAAAATTGATAAAGTCCTCAAGTTGCAAAGCGTGACGAAATTAGCAATTATTCTGCGCCATTTCGATTGCGGGGAACTCTCTCATCGTGCTGGGCTTCGGTATTAGTGTGCACCGCTTCACGGATTTACAGCTATAAAACAATGGCCACAGCCTATTGTTTTTGCGGATTGGAGCCGGTATGAGTCGTGCGATTAAAGCTCGCAGTAAAGCTTCGATTAATCAAGTTAAGCTTGAGAACTTTTCTACTGGCAACCGATCTGAATTGCCATTCACAATTTTCCAATTCACCATTACGGACACCTCTGATCTATGCATACTCGCCCCTTAATTGCGCTGGCCTTATGGCTGCTGTTGTTGCTTTCACTTGGCCTGCGCGCCAATGATATCGATATTCCCTTTACCGAAGTCACTCTAGAAAATGGCCTGCGCGTGGTTATTCACGAAGACAAAAAAGCGCCAATTGTGGCGGTAAATATTTGGTACCACGTGGGATCGAAGAACGAGCAACCGGGCAAGACCGGTTTTGCTCATTTATTCGAGCATTTAATGTTCAATGGCAGTGAGAATTTTAAAGGCGAGTATTTTGAACCGCTAAATAAAGTGGGGGTGACCAATATTAATGGCACCACGAATATTGATCGCACCAACTATTTTCAAAATGTGCCGAAAACCGCCCTCGACCTCGCGTTGTGGATGGAATCCGATCGCATGGGGCATTTTTTGGGGGCGATTGACCAAGAGGGCTTGGACACCCAGCGCGGGGTGGTGCAAAACGAAAAGCGCCAGGGGGAAAACCGGCCCTATGGGCGGGTGTACGAAACCATCCAAAAACACCTTTTCCCCAGTGGACACCCCTACTCTTGGACCACTATTGGCTCGATGCAAGACCTCAATGCCGCCAGCCTAGAGGATGTAAAAAACTGGTTTACGCAGTATTACGGCCCCAACAATGCGGTATTGGCCATTGCTGGCGATGTTGACACCGCACAGGTCATTGAACGTGTAAAGCATTATTTTGGCGACATCCCCGCAGGGCCTCCGCTCACCAAGCCCCGGGTTTGGCTGCCGAAGCTGCAGGGCGATAAACACATCACCATGCAAGATCGCGTGCCGCAAATGCGCATTTATAAAGTGTGGCCGGCGCCACCCATCGGCTCCGAAGAGATAGATCTACTCGACATTGGTAGCGACCTTCTCGGGGGAGATAAAAACTCTAGGCTCTATAAGCGCTTGGTGTATCGAGATCAAGTCGCCACCGACGCCAACGCGTTCCTTTACCCGGGAGAGTTGGCCAGCATGTTTATTATTCAGGTGTCGCTGCAGGTGGGGGCAGACCCCGCTAAGGCCGAAGCGGCCATCGAGCAAGAATTGCAACAGCTGTTGCGGGGCGGGCCGAGTAAAAGCGAGTTGCAGCGGGTACAAACCCAGTATCGCAGCCGCTTTATTCGCGGGGTTGAACGCATCGGTGGCTTTGGCGGCAAGTCGGATATTCTCGCATCCAATCTGGTTTATACCGGCCGTGCCGAAGCCTACAAAGATTCCTTAAAGCGGGTTGCTAACGCCAGTAGCCAACACATAAAAGCCACCATGAATGCATGGTTAAGCCAGTCGAGCTTGCAGTTGGATGTGCAACCTGTTGCAGAGCTCAAGGCGGCGGGCGCAGGTGCCGATCGCAGTCGCTTGCCAATGCCAGACAGTTTCCCCGAAGTCGATTTTGATAAGTTCGAGCGTGCCATCTTAAGTAACGGTATGGAATTGCTCATTGCCACTCGCCGCGCGGTGCCGACAGTGGACTTTTTACTGCGCGTGGATGCCGGCACGGCCGCGGATGTCAGCACCTTGGCGGGCACCTCGAACATGACCATGTCGATGCTCACTGAAGGTACCAAGAAGCGCGATTCTCAGAAAATTAGCGAGCAAATTGCTCAGTTGGGCGCTTCTCTAACGGCGTTTTCGGGGCTCGATCGCTCCCAGGTGCGTTTGAACGCCCTGAGCGAGAACCTCGATGCGTCACTGGCGATTTTTGCCGATGTGGTGCTGGCACCGACCTTCCCCGAAAAAGAACTGCAGCGTTTGAAAAATATGCGGATTACGCAAATTAAACGCGAAAAAAGCCAACCCTCGTCCCTGGCGGTGCGCGTGTTGCCGCAGCTGCTATTCGGTGATAAGCACGCCTACGGTCAACCTTTGACCGGCAGTGGCAACGAGGCCGCAATCGCGCAGATCACTCGCGAGCATTTGCTGGACTACCACAGCCAGTGGTTTAAGCCCAACCACAGCCGGATGATTATCGTGGGCGATACTGACGCCGCAGAGATTGTGCCCAAGTTGGAAAAACTGTTTTCAGCTTGGCAGCCCGGCGATACCCCTGGCAAAAATATTACCCAGGTAGAGCCGGTTCAAAAAGAACGGGTGTTTTTACTGCATCGCCCAGAGGCGCCACAGTCGTATATTCTTGCCGGTTTGCTCACCGGGCCGAAAAAACAAGGCAATGACCTGGCACGGCAATTGATGAATGCGGTTTACGGCGGCAGCTTTAACGCGCGTTTAAATATGAATTTACGCGAAGATAAACATTGGTCTTACGGTGCGCGGTCATTTTATCTGGACACCGCTGCCCAGCGGCCATTTATTAGTGCCGCTTCGGTGCAAACCGATAAAACCGCCGCCTCTATGGCGGAAATTCGTCGCGAATTAAGCGATATTATTTCAACCCGCCCAGCTACTCAGGAAGAAATGGACAAAGCCAAGAGCAAGTTGACTCTTTCCCTGCCCGGACGCTGGCAAACTGCCGCCGCGGTGAGCGGCTCGCTTGCTGAGATCGAACGCTTTGATCTGCCCGATGACTACTGGAATAAATACACCAATAATTTGCGTTCGATCAGTTTGGAGCAAGTGAATCAGGCGGCGCAAAAAAACATACAGCCGGAGAGTATCACCTGGGTAATTGTGGGCGACCGCAGCAAAATCGAAGACAACATTCGCAAATTGGGCTATGCAGACATTACCCTGCTGGATGAAGACGGCAATATTATTTCGCAGCCCTAGCCGGGCAATTTCAATGCTTTGCTCTAAGGATGGAGCGAAGTGGCCTTAGCCGTGCAGCCTTTTTTCCCCGCCGACTATTTAAGCTGGGTTTGGCGCGGCCTTAAATAAATCGAGGCGCGTTTCCCGAGCGCAAAAAGCGTCGATTTATATGCACTGTGCTTTGAGCTGATTAAGCCCCGAAGCTCACGATACCTGCCTATACCCAAAACACTTGAGATTTAGGTGTTAGGAGTGCGCCAATTTTTGTTCTTGGCAAGGCGGTACTCACAGCCTCTCTACTAATTGAGGATAAAACCTTAAGGTCTTACATTTAAGGCCTTTTGTTTATAGCTTTATGTTGAACAATATGATGTTGATGGGATACAGATACTTTTGAAAACTCAACAGGCGGGTTAAGTCTGTCATCTCGATAAGTCACAATAAACGTTCTCTATGAGAATTTAGAAGAGAAACTTTTCCTCACCACCACTACCACCAACGCTGCCATTGTTTTTAATGAATAGCGAATCCACTACGCGAAGCAAGTCTCAACGCCAAAAAAAATATTTTCTGCGCTAGCCAATTCTAATTGCTTAATAATAATGATCGGTATGACATAATCCGTCTTGAGGTTGCTGTTTGTTTCTACGACGTTGATTTAAACAACTTCTTCAATATTTTCAAAGGGCTTTTACAAAGTAAATTGTAATACCAAGAAAGATTGCCTCGCGTGAAAAAGTTTATTTCAACTCTAAATAAGATATTTTTTAAAGTATTTTTCGGCGCGGCTTGTGTTGAACATCAGTGAGCATTTGGCCCCAATGGGGATTATTCACAGTAAAACAACAACCTTTATGAAAGATTCAAAACTTCGCAGTATTGCTATTGTGGGCGGAGGGATTGCCGGCTGGATGAGCGCTGCTATTCTATCTCGCTTTCTCCAGACTCAAGATATCGATATTTGTTTGATAGAAGGTGGCGAGGACTGCGATAGCATAGCTATGTACCACGCGGCGCTACCGCAATTGCAAACCCTGCATGAAACGTTAGGTATCGACGAGCGGGAGTTCTTAAAATTTACGCGAGGTGGCTTTAAACTCGGAATTCAGTTTTGCCAATGGAACCGCGAAGGGGGGCAGTATTTTCATGGTTTCGGTGGTTTTGGCATGCCCATCGAGGGGGTGTCGCCGCATCACTGTTGGCTCAAATTAAAAAGTTTCGGCGATGATATTGCCCTGGGTGACTACAGCTTAGCTTCGGTGACGGCGCAGTTGGGTAACTTCTCGATTAACACTAAAAACTCGCGTGCTTTGCTGGAGCACGGCTTTCATTTCGACCCCCAACGCTACGTCGAGTTTCTGCGTCTGTACGCGCAAGCTCGCGGTGTCCGCTGCCTTGCGGGCAAAGTTGTCGATGTAAAATTAAGCCGCAAAAATGGCTTTATACAAACCCTACAATTAAAGAGTGGCCAAGCGGTCCAGGCAGATTTTTTTATTGATTGCTCCGGTTTTCGCGCTTCTATTATCGAGCAAGCCTTAGCCACTGGCTACCAGAGTTGGTCCCATTGGTTGCCAGCCGATAGAGCAGTTAGTTGGAGCAGCAATGCATGCGAGGACAATTTCCTGCCTTACACCAAGGTCACTGCGCTGCCCTATGGTTGGCAATGGCGCATTCCCTTGCAACAAAGCACGGTTAACGGGCTGGTCTATAGTAGTCACTATCTCAGCGACGCAGCGGCGGCAGATTACCTGCAGCAAGAGCTAAATGGCAAGGCGTTGGGCTCGCCGCGCTTTAGTCAATTTGTTGCCGGCCACCGCAAGCGTTTTTGGAATAAAAACTGTTTGGCAATAGGTTTTGCCGCGGCGTTTTTAGAGCCTTTAGAGTGCTCCGGTATTGAGCTTATCCAGAACGGGGTGCTTAGACTGCTGCAGCTGTTTCCAGACAAGCGCTGCGACTTGGCGCTTAGTGCCGAGTACAATCGCAAGACTCTCGAAGAGGTCTGTCGAGTTAGGGATTTGATTGTCCTGCATTATGCCACCTGTGCGATACATTCCGAATTGTGGCAGTACTGTAAACACATGATTTTGCCGCCTGAGCTGGAAAGAAAACTGAAAGTTTTTGCAAGCAGCGGACATGTACCGTTGCACCGGGAAGATTTTTTTCAAGAGCCCAGTTGGGTGTGTGTGCTTGTCGGGCAAAATATCGTGCCAAAACGCTATGAACCGAGCATCGAAAATATCCATCCCAATACACTGCGCGCCTTTATGTTAAAACGCCGCGCGGAAATTAGCGCTATCGCCCGCAACCAGCCTTCACACGCTGCCTTTGTCGGGCAATACTGTTCTGTTTAAGTTATATACCCTCCGCGTCTTAGAGTTAGGCCTCGTGAGCAGGCCCCTTAAGGCCCTTGGCGGCCTTGCTCCGCCTTTAATGAATGGGTGGCTATGCTGCGTTGTCTCGGCAATTGCTTCTGCATTACCCTAATACCTCACATCCCTGTGAGTACCGCCTTGTCAAGAACAAAAATTGGCGCCCTCCTAACACCTAAATCTCAAGTGTTTTGGGTATATTTAATCTCCGCATTAAAATGATGAACCTGGTTGTTGAAGAAATTCCATTTCTGCTTCCGTTGAAACGCGACCCAATACCGCGTTGCGATGAGGGTAACGCTTAAAACGCTCAATAATGGCTTTGTGTTGCAATTCAAACTGATAATTTACATCGTTGCCGTTTTCGCGGAACAGCTCTTCGGCCTTGCTGTGAATTAGCAGCGATTCGCTGTGCATAAACGGCATATAGAGAAAACTGCGTTGTATAGCATTTAACTGCCGATTAGCCCCTGCGGAAATGGCTTCTTGAGATAGGCACAGGGCCACGGGATCGTTGGCAAAAGCCAGGGCTGATCCGCGATGGATATTCCTTGAAAACTGATCGAGTACCAAAATTTCCGCGAGGCGTCCCTCGGCGGTGGAACGCCACTCATAAAGCTCGCCGCGCGAGGCGCTAGCAAGCAAGCGTGAGTATTTTTGCTCGACCAGGCAATCAAAGGCCGGGTCTTTTTGCCACCAATAGGCGGGGGGGATGTCCGTAAACCAAAAATTCAGAATATCTTGTGCCAACATCGGTTCACCTTTCGGTATTTGCTTTTGTTGAATAAATCTACATTGAATGCGACTTTAAATCCACGGCGATATACCCGTAGCGTTTGATATTTGGGTGTTAGGAGCGCGTCAATTTTTGTTCTTGGCAAGGCGCGACAACGCAGAATAGCCATTCTATTTAAGGCGGAGCAACACCGCCAAGGGCAAAAAGGGGCGTGCTCATGAGGCCTAAATATCAAACGCTACGGGTATATACGCCCTTAAGTAGCCGGCTGAATTGTGGATTATATGTGTAACAACCCAAACGCTGTATGTACCCATAGGGATTAAGCAGGTATGTTAACCCTAACCTTGGGCAAATGTGCGGATCAGAACCGCTTCGCAGTTACTGTGGCAGCATTGCTCGCGCTGTACTCGATTTTTCGACGGTTTTTTCGACTTGAGTCGGAGTCACTTATTTTCGCCGTAAAAAACTCTCCGTGCAAAACTATAAATACTACCCTCAAAGTTTCTGAATCCAACGCTTTGTGTTAGTTTGGGCTTAAGTATTGGCTTGCGGGCGGAGATATGCCAAGCCCCCCCGAATCTTCTCGGAAAACGATATGCTTGCACAAATCAACCAGTGGATAGATGATACCAACCAGGCATTTAAAGAAAAGCGCGTCAGCTGCGATTTTTTAAGCACCGCATTCGCGGGTTATTATCAGCGCCCCTTTCTAGAAAATGCCTTTTATGTTTGTCTGGAAAAACTACCCAAGCCGGACTTCCCGCAACTTCGGCAGGCGGGCTTTGGCGATTTTATCGATATGCAGGCCAATGCCATTACCTATAAAAATGTTTACTATATATTGCCCAGCGCCATGGCGATTGAGCGAGTGCACTTTCACGAACTGGTGCATGTGGCGCAGTGGCAACATCTGGGCGATTTAGCCTTTATAGAACGTTATATGGCCGAGATTCAACACTGCGGCTACGCCGATGCGCCCTTGGAAAAAATGGCCTACGCCCTCGACACCGTCTACGCCCAGGCTGGCGCTAAAATCGATGTACTGGCTCACGTCAAGGAATCGCTATAAACCGGCTTTGCAAGCGCTCCAGTGGAAATGACGTCGCGCTCTTTGATGTTTTATACAACACCTGCCGCGGGGCTTAGATCAAGTCAAAACGGGAAGTTATTTCGTGCGCATTCCTTCCTTAGGCTATACTAAGTAAAAGCCTAGATATACCCAAAACACTTGAGATTTAGGCCTCATGAGCACGCCCCTAAGTGCCCTTGGGGGTGTTGCTCCGCCTT
>JAHQVY010000308.1 GCA_019634095.1 Cellvibrionaceae bacterium | reverse complement strand
CCCCATTAGTATGTTTAAAACCAATAAGCTTCATATTGCAATTTGTTCCGCTACAGCAGTCCTTTCCGGCACCGCTCATGGCCAACATGAGTTAGAAGAGGAGGTGGTCGTTACTGCGACGCGACGTGAAACCACGCTTCAAGAAGTTCCATACAGTATTTCTGCCTACAGCGGTGAAGACTTAGCTGAAGCCGGAATTACCGACTTCTCTACATTGTCGCGCTTTATTCCAGGTTTAACGATGAGCGATGTGGGGCGAGGAAAAAATGGTATTTCCACCGGCATTGTTATGCGTGGCTTGAATTTAACGGGCAGTGCGCAGGAAGACTTTGGCCTGGTAACCGACCCGGTCGTTTCAGTGTATTTAGGGGAAACACCACTATTCGCCAACCTCGAATTACGCGACATTGAGAGGGTTGAAGTGTTAAAAGGTCCACAATCTACCTTGTATGGTTCGGGGTCACTGGGGGGGACAATGCGATATATCCCCGTTAAGCCTGACTTTGACAAGGTAAGTGGCTATATCAAAACTAAACTTTCGATAACCGACGAAGCCGACGACTTAAATCATGATCTAGAGCTTGCTGTAAATCTTCCGGTCAGCGATACCTTTGCTGTTCGTGCTGTGGCAGCTGGGCTTAAATATGCAGGGTATATCGATAGTGATTTCATAGCGGGGCTCGATGCGAATAATCAGCCTACGGGTGTCTATTCTTCTGCCGAGGATATAAATGAAGAACAAGTGTCTATGGCACGGATTTCGGCGCGATGGATGCCAACTCAAAATACCGATATTGTGTTTTCTTACACGCATCAGGAAGATGATGTTGAAGGCTCAGCGGCAACCTCGGAAGGGCTTGAGGGTTATCAAACGGCTGCAAAAATCATTGAGCAGTTCGAGCGAGAAATTGACCTAGCTTCGCTGGTTATAGATCACGATTTTGCCGATATGACATTGACATCGGCAACATCTATGACGTCTAACGAAGCAGAAAACCTTTACGATCAAAGCTATAACTATGGTTATTCTTGGTGGTGGGGTTCTTACTACACCGATTACTACGGTTACACCGGTGGTGTGGCGCCAGCTGCAGAAGTTATTACGGGCGAAAAAAAGTATTCAACAGATACTTTTACTCAAGAGTTCCGCCTTACCGGTGGCACGGATGCTCTCGATTGGTTGGCAGGTGTTTTCTATAATTCAGTTGAATATGAAGCGGAGGCTTACGATAAGGTTTTGGGCTTGGACGCCGCTTTTAACATTACAAACCCGTTCTCTCGAGACCTTGGCTATGCCAATTTACAAGAAACAGATTTCACTGATCGAGCTATTTTTGGCGAGCTAACGTTCCATATTACCGAGGCATTGGATGTAACGGTTGGTGCACGTTATTTTGAGCAAACATTTTATGCAAAACAGGAAGTGTTATTACCGGCCTGTGAAGAGTTTTGGAATACGACACTGGGCTTCTTTGCATGCGGAGATACTACCGAAACAGACCCTGAGCGAATAGCTGTTGGCTATGCAGGAAACGCAGACGAAAAAGACTTCGATGATATTTTGTACCGATTTAACGCTTCTTACAATTTTGCCGAAGAAAACAAAGTATATTTTAATATCTCTCAAGGCTTTCGACACGGCGGCGCAAATGGCGTTCCCACTACGGGTATCTTTGGTGAGAGTGAAGAATATTTATTTTTCGAATCAGATAAAACCACAAACTACGAGCTTGGTATAAAGGGAAGCTTGCCCGATTCAGGGCTGCGCTACACCGTGGCAGCGTATTATATTGATTGGGAGGATCCTATTCTTTTAATTCAATCGCCAGCCGGTGGTTTTCCAATTATGGTAAATGGCCAGGAGGCAAGTTCGATGGGTTTCGAAGCAGAAATATCTGCACGCCTAATGAACAACCTACTTGTTTCAGCGGGCTATTCCTATACAAAAGCTGAGCTTACAGAAGATTTTTTCTTACCCGATGGCACCCTTGTTGGCCTGGAAGGCCAGTCTCTTCCGGGAATTCCGGAATCTACTTTTGTTAGCTCAATTGAATACTTTACAGATATAGGCAGTGCAGAGCTCAGGGCGAATCTGGGAATATCTTACAAAGATGGTTTTGCAACTTACCTAGATTATCCTCAGGGCTTGGATGACCCCAGCTCCGACTCTCCATATGAAAATGGATACGACGAGATTGATTCCTCAGTGCTACTAAATGCCAGTGTTTACGTCGATATAGATCAATGGTCTTTTGGATTCTTTGTCGATAATCTGGCAAATTCAGACGATATCACGGCCTCAGACGGTGACGCCAAGTACATCACAGACACAGCTGCTGGAGAAAGAAAAGGCGGTGAGCAGTACAGCATTAGCAGCCTGGGGGATCAAGCTTACCGATTGCGCCCGCGAACTATCGGCTTAAGCGTACGCTATGAGTTCTAAGTTCCTCGTTGAGTTATTGGGGGCCGGAGGGGAATATAGACCTTTGGTTTCCAATAACTATCTTTATGTGAGTTTTATCTGAGGCTTAAAATGCAGGAACTCGATGTGCGTCGACAAAAAATCGAACACTTAATTGGCTGTAACAAGCTGGTTTCTGCAGCCCAGCTTGTGGCTGAATCGCTGAGAGATTTTCCTGAGGATGGCCAGCTCTGGTATTTAATGTCAGTAGTCAGTACCAAAGTCGGGAAAATGAAAACAGCGATTAATGCCGCGTTAAAAGCTAATGCACATGCTCCGCAAGAACCTTTGTATTTACTGGGGCTCGCGGGCTGCTACTTGCAAATTCAATTATTTGAACCTGCGTTAAAAGTGCTTGAGCGTGTTGAGAATATGCTTACCGAGCACTGCGACAGTAGTCACTTCGACAAACTCGCTGAGCTTTTTTATCGCGCCAATAATTTGGAAAAAGCGATTCAGTCGCATCGAAGGGCACTGACGATCAATCCCAATAGCTACAGTACTCGAAATCAGCTTGCAGCCTTGCTTCGCTTTGAAGGAAAAATCCCTGAAGCTGAACAGCTTTACAAAGAAGTTCTTCAGCTAAACCCCGGAAATGCACAGGCCTGTTATAACCTTTCTCAGCTGCGCTCCCATAAAGACTGTGACAATCTAATAGATTTGTTTAAGCGTTGCAGCCAGCTCACGGCTACAGATCCAATTAGCCAAATTCAAATACATTTTGCGCTGGGAAAATTGTACGAGGACCTTGAAAATTTCAGTATGGCCATGGAGAACTATAGTATTGGTGCTGAATTAAAAGGCCAGCAGCGGGAATACGATGTTAGCCGCGATCAGAAATTTATGAACTCGGCTATTTCCTTTTTCGACGCTCTGGAAATTCAACAACCCAGCAGAGATGAATCGCAGCGCAAGCCACTTTTTGTACTGGGCTTGCCTCGAACCGGCACAACTGTGGTAGAACGGATTCTTGCAAGTCACCCGCAGGTGGTTAGTGGGGATGAACTGAATGCACTGCCAATGGCATTGTTGGAAGCT
This sequence comes from Cellvibrionaceae bacterium, assembly GCA_019634095.1. Taxonomy (GTDB): domain Bacteria; phylum Pseudomonadota; class Gammaproteobacteria; order Pseudomonadales; family Cellvibrionaceae; genus JAHQVY01. The sequence continues at coordinate 14,901 of JAHQVY010000308.1, read as the reverse complement.
GGGGGAATGTCTATGGCAGCGGGTTGGGAAGCACTTGACAATATGTGGATATCCAAAGTGCAAGCCGAAAACTTTCCACGTATTGGCGAGCGCTATTTTGAACTCGCTAGTAATTATGTGGGTGACGCCCCAATTTTTGTAGACAAGTTGCCCTACAACTTCTTGTATTGCGGATTTATACTGCATGCATTGCCCAATGCCAGAATTGTTCATGTTAGGCGTAATCCCTTTGATGCGGCAGTCAGTAATTTTAAAATGTTGTTTAATCGCGGCTATGAATATTCCTATACTTGGCGAGATATTGCCAAATTTATCCACGCTTATATGCAGCAAATGGAAAGTTGGGAGAAACTATTTCCTGGCCAAATTCTTGTTTTAGATTATGAAAAATTAGTTGAAAATCAAGAAAAAGAAACTCGCCGCTTACTCGAATTTTCTGGTTTAGAGTGGAGTGAAGACTGTCTTAATTTTCATCGCAATAAAAGTGCTACTCGCACTGCTAGCGCCAGTCAAGTACGTGAGCCAATTCATTCACGCGCAATTGGTTTTTGGCGCAATTACGAGCCCATGCTTACAGAACTCATAGAGGCATTCTCTGAGCTAGGAATTTACCCAGATAAGAGATATTAATATGGCACAGATGGACGTATTTCAATCTATGTGGGGGATGGAAAAAATTCTTCCAGATGGTTCAGAATGGACGCTTGAAACAAAGTTTAAACGCATCGCAGAAGCAGGCTTTAAAGGTGTAAGTTTTGATTTGCCGTATCATTCTTTTGAGACGGTTAAGCAAGCTTTACCGTATCTAAATGAATACGATTTAGATGTGGTTTTTAATCCATTTGTTAGCTCAACAGAAGATTATCAAAATGTTCTTAAGCAAATATCGAGTTTTAACCGACCCATTCGATTTTGCGGCTTGATCGGGCAAATTGAACCCTGGCACCTTGATAGAGTAGTTGAACAAACTCATGAATGGTTAGACGCGGGAAAGGCAGCAGGTATACCGACTCATGTTGAAGTGCACCGCAGCTGCATGACTAACGATTTTTTATTCACTTTGCAGTTAATGGAAAAAGTGCCGGAGCTAAAAATGATTGCTGATTTAAGTCATGTCTTAGTTAATCAGGAATGGTATCTGCCGTTGAGTGAGCGTGCTAGCGAACTGGTCACGCGTTTTTTAAAACGCACAGAAGCTATCCATGGGCGTGTTGGTACCCGCGAACAAGCGCAAGTTGCGTCTGGCTTTAAGCAACATGAACCTTGGTTCCAACAATTCCAAGATTGGTGGCAAGAAGGTTTCTTACTCTGGCAGAGGCGGCAGAGCAATAAGGCTGCACGTTGCGTGTTTCTCTGTGAGTTGGGGCCGCCGCCTTATGCTATTACAGGGGCAGATGGAAAAGAGCTAAGCACTCGTTGGGAAGAAGCACTGGCTTTAAAAGCCACTGCAGAAAAACTTTGGCGAGAAGCCGAAAAACAAGCAGACAAAACGCTGCTTAAGTATATTAAGGGATAAAAATGACCAGCTTAAGTTGCGGAGAAGCCATTCCGCTCATGTTGAAAAGCTATGCTGTTGACACCGTATTCGGCATTCCCGGTGTGCATAGCCTAGAACTCTATAGAGGCTTGCCTGATAGCGGCTTGCGCCATGTAACTCCGCGCCATGAACAAGGCGCAGGATTTATGGCTGATGGCTATGCCCGAGCGTGCGGAAAGCCTGGCGTGTGCTTTATTATTACTGGGCCGGGCATGACGAATATCGCCACTGCCATGGGGCAGGCGATGCAAGACTCCATTCCAATGCTGGTTATCTCCTCGGTAAACAGTCGCGAACATTTGGCGATGGGAGAAGGGCGCTTGCATGAACTTCCAGATCAATTGGCGCTGACGAGTAAGGTGTCTGTCTATAGTCATCGCCTAATGGATGTAGCCAATTTGCCGAAAGTTCTGGCGCGCGCCTTTGGTCTTTTCGCCAGTCAACGTCCGGGGCCGGTTCACATAGAAATTCCTTTGGACGTGCTTGTTCAGGATGCCTCTGCAATAGACCTTAGTGCTTGGCCGCTGCCGTATCCTTGCGCACCGAATCCGCAGTCAATTCTGCGCGCAGCAGAAATTCTTAAAAGGTCAAAACGGCCACTGATGATTATTGGCGGTGGTGCAAAAAATGCTTCCGCTGCGCTAATAAAACTAGCGGGGCAATTGGATGCTCCAGTTGTAAATACTGCAAACGCAAAAGGCCTTGTGCCCTTGTCTCATTCATTGGCAATCGGCGGATCGCCTTCGTGCCCATGCGTACGAAAAGAAATAGAAGAGTTAGCCGATGTTGTTCTCGCTATTGGTACAGAGTTTTCAGAAACAGATTACGATTTTTTCTTTCTTGGCGATCTTAAAATTAATGGCACGCTGATTCGCGTAGACATTGACGCGAATCAGCTGTCTCGCGCTGTTAAACCCGGTTTGGCTATCGTTGCCGATGCAAAAGAAGCAGTTTTGGCTTTGCTAAATCAATTGCCTCAAGACGCATCAGTATCGAAAAAGTCAGCCGGTAAGCAACGCGCAGCTTTGTTGCGAGAGCAACTGGAAGCAGAGCGAAACAAAGATTACCACGCGTTTTTTGAAACGATAAAAAGTATCGCTTCAAATGCGTTAATCGTCGGCGATTCGTCACAGCCTAACTACCACGCCCAGGTGTATTACGAGACTGAAAAGCCTAGCCGGTATTTTCACTCAGCTACCGGTTACGGAACCTTGGGTTACGCCATTCCTGCCGCATTGGGTGCCAAATTAGCACAGCCAGATTTACCCGTTATTTGTATATGTGGTGATGGTGGCGGCCAATTTACGCTGAATGAAATTAGCAGTGCTGTCGAAGCGCAGGAGCCTGTCATATTTCTTATCTGGAACAATCAAGGCTACGGCGAAATTCGCCGCTTTATGGAAGATAAGCAAGTGCCGAAAATAGGCGTTGATATTTATACGCCCGATTATCTTGCAATAGCAAAAGCAATGGGCTGTGAATCTTATCGTGCAGCATCACTGGGTGAATTCTCTGTATGTTTGCAGCAAGCCCTAGAAAATAGGGGGCCCAGTCTAATTCTGGTTCAAGAATCCGGCCTTGTCTCCGGTACCCCCTTCTAATTGGAAGTGAATCATGAAAGCATTCTTAACTCGTTACACCTATAACACAGCTCTACTCAGCAGTACGTTACAAGAGGTTGGCATCGAACTTGAATGCAGGGAAGACGACAGTATTTGTCCTCAAGAATTAGTTGCTAAGAAAATGGCGGAAGTCGACGCATTGCTAACCCATACTGAAGACGATATTAGCGCATCGATGTTGGCGAGCGCTGGATCAAATTTGAAAGTGATAGCCAACATGGGGATAGGGTTTTCAAATATTGATACGGCCGCAGCCAAGGCAAAAAATATTGTTGTAACCAATACGCCGACCGAGGAAGCCTTTGAAGCCACGGCGGAGGCAACTGTCGCTATGTTGCTCGCTGTTGCTCGGCGCATACCTGCCCTGCATGTTGAAAGAAGGGGCATGGATCAGGATCCTAGCCCGTCTTTCTTGCGACCAACTGCAACCTCTGTTCGCAACAAAACCACCGGAATCGTGGGTATGGGGCGGATTGGCTCTCGTGTCGCTAAAACGATGGCCTCGGGGTTTAATAACCAGATTTTGTATTTTGATAAATATGTGAAACAAGACCTGGAGGCAGAGATAGGTGCTAAGAAAGTAGATTTGAAAACACTCATGAATGAGAGTGATTTTATTTGTGTGAACGCACCTTTAAATGAACATACCCATGGTTTAGTCAGTGCCGAAATGATTTCTGCAATCAAGCCTCACGCTACCTTTATTAATACGGCTCGCGGTGGTGTTATCGATGAAGTCGCGTTGGTTAAACGACTAAATGAAGGCACATTGCACGGCGCGGGATTAGATGTATATAGCGCTGCTGTCAATAATATTACTGCAGATAATATCGCGTTGACTTCTCATTTTGCCAACTTTGAAGATGAGGCTTACACCGCAATGACCATGCTGGTGGCGAAAAATGTGATTGCTGTATTAACCAATAACGCTGCAGTTAGCCCAGTTAGTTGAAATACTACTGAGTACATAGGAAAGTATACCCACTGTTTCAAACTGTGACCAACAATGACGTTGGTGAAGAGCTTATAGGAGATATTCACAGCGGGTTTGAAACGGGGGCAGCCTTTCCAGCTTTCTCGCTAGTACACCGTTAGATTTTAAATACCCTAAAAAGTACAAGACTATGAAGTCATCAGAAATTTCATTGAGTCAGGCGAACCCGAAGTCTGATAGCGTTGTGTTGCTAAAATTGGTTTTTTGTTCACTGTTGGGGGTTTTGTTTTTCCTAACACCGGTTAAGTTCGATGGCAATTGGACTATTTTGCTGAGTATTATAAGCAATTTTATTATCGATATGATTGGTAAAAATATGGCATATTTTACTTTGCCAATTTTTATCTTTGGCTCCTTGGTTTCTTTGGTTTACTTTTTGGTGCCGCGTAAAATTAATCGGAAATTACCTTACGCAAAATACCTGACGGCAAGTCATTGGTCCTGGGTGTTGCTTTCTACAATAGGCGGTGTGGTGCCGCTTATGTTGCTTTTTGGTATCGGCCCGGAATGGGTTATTGGCAAAGATACCGGTGTGACAGCTTATATCGATGTTGCGGGTGCTATTTTCTGTTTTATCGGTTTGGGTTGCTTGTTCCTGCCATTCCTGAGTGACTATGGTTTGCTCGACTTTATTGGAACCTTAATGCGCCGGCCTTTTAAGGCTATTTTCAACTTGCCAGGCAGATCAACGATTGATGTGCTTGCATCCTGGGTGGGCTCTACCAGTATTGGCGTGATCCTAACGAGTTTACAGTACGAGAAAGGGTACTACTCAGCGAGGGAGTCCGCTACGCTGGTCACCAGTTTCTCTGTTGTATCTTTGCCTTTTGTGATTCTTACTTGTCAGGTTGCCGGCTTGCCAGAGTACTTTTTTCAAGTTTATGGCTCTATGGCATTTGTTTGTATTCTTTGCGCCATTATCGTACCCAAGTTACCGCCGCTCAGTCGTATTCCAGATGAATATTTGCCTTCGGCCGGCAAGCAATTATTTGAAGTAGCTGAAGAAGGGCATTCAACTATTAGCTGGGCGAAGCACCGTGCTCTTGAAGTGGTAAAAGCGTCTCCCAGCCCAATGCAGTCATTGCAGCATGGTTTCGCCAAAATGTTGGATATCTTTATTATGATGATGCCAGCAGCAATGACTATCGAATTTATTGCATTGTCGGTGTATTACTACACGCCGATTTTTCAAACAATAACCTATCCCCTTATCCCAGTTTTGGAATTTTTAAACATTCCTGAGGCAACAAAAGCAGCACCGGGTTTGGTAATTGGGCTGTTGGATCAGTTTGTTCCGGCAATTGTTGCGGGCGAAATAGAATCCAAGGTGACGCGCTTTGTGCTTACAGGCTTATCCGTCACCCAGTTGATCTTTTTTGCTGAAACGGCACTGCTGATTATGCGCTCTAAAATACCCATCTCAGTTCCTCAGCTTGTTGCCATCTTTTGTATTCGAACAATCATTGCGCTGCCTATTTTAGCTGGCATTGCGCATTGGATCTTCTAACCCAGACTTTTCAACAGTACACTCTGAAACTCGGGTTTGAAGCTTATCTATAAGCATATTTTGGAGTTCAATCTCGGTGACAGTTTGCTACCAATGAGGTTTGACTGATTTTAGCTTGATCTCGCACGCTGTGGCCGCACATGCTCACTCCGACGCTGCTATAGCAGCGTTTACGTTCGCGAGCACGACCACAGCGAGCGATCTCGGCGCTAAAATTCAGCCAACTGATGAAATGTCCGGGCTAGTCAACACTGATTTTTGTTCTCGTTAATTTAATTGGATGATAGACATGTTAATTGATGTTAAAAATCTCGATATTGATATCGTTGAAAAAAGAGGTATGCCTGGCGCTGTCTTTAAAGATCCAGAAATTTTTGACCGGGAAACCAAGACCGTTTTTCGCAATGGATGGGCCAGTGTTGCTAGCGTTCAGCAACTTAAGGAGCCTGGCGATATTATTCCTATCAAAATTGCAGGATTTTCCCTATTAATCATGAAGGATGCTAGGGGAGAAATCGGCGTATTTCATAATGTATGCCGTCACAAAGGCGCGCCTTTAATTGATAAACCCTGTAATAAAAGGGTTGTCGTTTGCCCTTACCACCGTTGGTCATTTCAAACGAATGGCGAATTTATTGGTGCCCCTTGTTTTTATCGCGATCAATCAAAACAGATGCCCTCTGAAGAGAAAGCAGGGAAGGGACTGTTAGCAGTGCGCTTTGCCATCTGGTGGGACACCATCTTTGTAAATATATCTGGCGAAGCCGAGCCCTTCGAAGAATTTATTCGGCCCCTAAACGATTTATTGAGCGACTATGATAGTCAAAACTTAAATATGATTAGCTCAACAGAATATGAATCGTCATCGAACTGGAAGCTAGCAGTCGATAATTTCTTAGATGGATACCACGTTCCCTTTGTTCACTCACAGGCCGTGACTCTCAAGGCTGTTTTAAAGCAGGAAGATCTATTTTTATCCGATGACATTGTTGGTTTGCGCTTGGCAAATGGTGCGAGTGATAAACCGGCAAAAACAGATAAGCCATTGCCGCACTTTGCAGGCTTGCCAGAAGAAAAAACGGGTATGCAACAATGGTTTGGTATTTTTCCCAATACCTTATTTTTTGTTGACCCCCGCTGGATGCAAATGATATTGATTCGCCCAGAGGCGGCTGATTACTCTACCGAAACGCTGTCTCTTTATACTGTTAGTAAAGAGGCGGCGAGCGACGAATATAAAGAGCAGCGAGAGAACCTAAGCGTTGTTTTGAACGAAGTGAATCGGCAGGATATTGAGCTGCTCGATAAGCTACAACATTCCCGAACAAGGGAAGCTGCCGATCAGGGTACTTTGGTTGAAGCATGGGACCAGGTGGCCATTGGTTTCCACAAAGCCTGGCTTAAGAAAATCTAAGTAAATACATAGGGCATGGACGCCTTAGAAACCACTGACTATTACGGCATTAAAGCGCGATCTTGTGACCAGCCTGAATAAGTGCTTGTTGAGCCCTGTGAAGCTGCTCGTGTTTTACCAATAAATAGTCGGTATCAAAAGTTGAGATGGCAAAAATAGAAATACCCTCGCTAGCAAGGGATAGCGTCAGCGACGCGAGAATACCAATTAGGCCAAAATCCAACGGCCCTGCTACTTTCAATGCGCGCCAACCCGCTTCAGCTTTAATGCCTGAAGGCACATAAGAGGATTCACACACCACCGACAATTCATCCGCAGTGCCTGTGATTGAAAAAAAATCCCCCCGGCTTGCCCATACCGGCACATCGCTACCTGCGGACAAGCTACATACGCTGAAGTCGCTATCTAAGTTTGAAAGTGTTAAGCCGTGTTTACTCATTAACAATACTGCTTAGGTTTTTTCGCGACGCAGTGCTTGTGACATGCAATGAATTCCGCCACCGGTTTTCGAAATCTCCGATGATCAATTTCTGCAACCTCAAATCCACGCGCCTTCAGCTGGTCTATAAGCACCCTAGAGTGGCTCGGAGCAATTTCCCTAGAGACATGACGTTGCAGCCCAGTTTCATCGTATCCTGAAAAGGGACTGGAATAATCCTAAATAAATCAGTTGAATCTACTGCGGAATAAGAGTATTCGAGTTAGCGAGGGCTCATAAAATCGCCGGACACCGTTACCTTCTGGTCGACCTGTGCAAAGGGAAAATTGGTCGAGGCATTTAACAGTGTTCATACTCAGATTAGCTATTTTGCTACTAATGGATTCCGAGGTGAATAGACTCTACCCCATTAAGCTGGTGCATTCGCCAATGTCACCATGGCGTTTAATAAAACATGACAACCGGCTTCAATGTCTTCTGCCTTGGCGTCTTCGGCTTCATTGTGAGAAATCCCATCTTTGCAGGGGATAAAAATCATTGATGTAGGTGCTACTCGCGATACGTAGACCGAATCGTGACCTGCGCCCGAAAACATTTCTTTATGTGAATAGCCAAGCTGGTGCGTGGCATCGCGCACAGCGCTGACACAGTGTTTATCAAACACAACGGCAGGCGAACGCCACTCATCTTTGATTTCGCAGACAAGGCCCAACGGCTCACAGATATCTTTACTGATTTTCCGGAAAGCTTGATCCATTTCTTCTAATACAGATTGATCAGGGTTGCGTAAGTCAACGGCTAAAATCAATTGCTCCGGTACAGTATTGCGCGATCCTGGCACGGCTTTAATATCGCCAAAGGTTACGCGTGATTGCGCCCCGTGCTTGTCAGCCAATTTGTAGAGATTGTCGATTATTTGGTACAGGCCCATAAAGGGATCCTGGCGCGACGTCATTGGTGTTGGACCCGCGTGCACCGGCTTACCGGTAATGATCAGATCGTACCAGTTCATACCCTGAACGCCATTAACAATACCTATTTGTAACTCTTCGGCTTCTAGAATGGGGCCTTGTTCTATATGCACTTCAAAAAAGCCTTTCACCGCAAATGGTTCACATCGCTTATCGCCCAAATAACCAATGCGTTTAAGCTCCTGTCCAATACTTAGTCCTTGCTTGTCGGTTCTGCCGTGACCATAGTCGAGATCAAACTCTCCACACCAAACACCTGAACCAACCATTGCCGGCGAAAAGCGCGCGCCTTCTTCGTTAGTCCAGATACAGGCCTCGATTGGTGCCAATGTTTCAACATTATGTTCATTCAGGCTGCGGATAACTTCTAGGCCCGCCATCACGCCATAGACACCGTCGAATTTGCCACCAGTGGGTTGAGTATCAATATGAGATCCGGTCATCACTGAGGGTAAGCTGTTGTCTTTACCTGATCGACGCGCAAACACATTTCCCATTGTATCTATGCGGACAGAGCACCCTTCGGCCTCTGCCCATTCGACAAATAAATCGCGTGCCTGTTTGTCTAGGTCGGTTAAAGCCTGCCTATTGCACCCGCCTTTTTCGGTTTCACCAATCGTCGCCATATGCATCAAACTTTGCCAGAGCCGTGCACCGTTAATCTGTAAAGGAGCGTTCATGTTTGGTCTCGTAAATGAGTATTGGACTTGGATGCTAGCCTAATCCTGCGAATCAGGATAGCGGTTCACGATGCAAGCTTTGACACATACAGTGCAAGCTGCCACCGCCTCGCGCGATCATCGAAATATCTACGGTAATAACCTCAAGACCGTGCGAGCGACAACGCTCTTGCAATACGGTGGCTGACTCGGGCAGAAGTACGCGCTCTTTGCCGAGAGAAACAACATTACAGCCCATATTGTTCATTGCATCCTTAAAAGGAATATTGACGATTTCGATGCCATGAGCTGTTAGCCAGGAAATAAAGGTATCCTCTACAGCATCAACACATACGGCAGCTAAACCTTCAGCTAGCATGGAGAAAAATACATCGGCATGTAAATAAAATGGATCAAATTCATAAGCAAAAAACTCCCAGCCTTCCGTTTCAAACCAACTAGAAACTTGATCAATAGCCGGTCTGGATGTGCGATCACCAGAATATCCACAAAGCACCACACCCGGTTTAATAATATGGAAATCACCGCCTTCAAAACTACCGGCGGTGACCATGTCGTAAATAGGAATCTGCTGACGTTCATAAAAGCGAATAATCTCGGCAAACTCACCGCGCCGCCAATGGTTCGACATTTGTGACACAATGGCACCCCAGGGCGTCATTACCGACGAATCTCGAGCGTAAATTTGATACGGCAAATGCGCTTCGCCGTCTAAGCGATGCACTTGCACACCGGCGGCTTCATAAGCAGCAGCCATATTGGCGTGTTGTTCGAAAACAAATTGTTGATTAAATTCGTAGCCCATACGCAGGGAACGTTGAGCCGTGGAATTACTCGGTAACCATTTGTAGTACTGCGGCGGCCCAAGTAATACGTCTTTCAATACGCCATATTCGGAATCCATGCCCCAATTATTCAGCGTTTTGCTTCCACCCTTGCTTTGGCGTGCGCGAAGAGTAAATCCTGTCATAGATCAGTTTCCGGTTCAGGTCGTGAGTAAATTATTTTGTTGAGCAAACCTCTGTGTTTGTTCAAGTGCTGTTGTAAACTTCTCTAGCATCTCGTCGATTTGTGCTTCGGTAACAATAAGCGGAGGGCAAAAGGCGATACTGGAGCCTGCTACAGTGCGTATTATCAATCCGAGATCTTGGCAGGCCTGCTGGCAGTAATAGCCAACCTTACTGTCTGCAAAGGCTTTTGCAGTTTTCTTATCCGCTACTAATTCAACGGCAGCGATTAAACCTTTGCCTCGAACTTCGCCAACCATAGGGTGAGATTGAAAAACGCTCAGTTTTTCTTGTAAGTATTGGCCGCGCTGCGCCGCCTGCTCAAACAAATTGTCGCGTTGATAGATATCTATTACTTTAGTGGCAATAGCGCAGGAAACCGGGTGGCCACTGTAGGTATATCCGTGCCCCAATACACCAGCTTGCTGGCTGGGAGAGATGAGCGCATCATAAAAGTCACCACTGATTACCGATGCACTAATGGGCGCGTAAGCAGAAGACATTGCTTTGGCCAGGGTCATTATATCCGGTGCAAAGCCATAGGAGGTTGCACCAAAATCATTACCCGTACGGCCAAAACCACAGATGACTTCGTCATCAATCAGCAGAATATCGTATTTGTTCAGCACTTTCGCAATGGCTGCAAAATAGCCTTCTGGTGGCGTAATAACGCCGCCAGCCCCAGCAATGGGTTCGACAATAAACGCTGCAATGGTCTCCGGGCCTTCATCCAGAATGAGCGCTTCCAGCTCGCTGGCGCGACGGTTTGAAAAATCAGTTTCTGTTTCACCCGGCACTGCATCGCGATAAAAATGGGCTGATCCTGTTCGCAAAATCCCCAGTGCCTCAAACGGCAAATCAAAATGGCTGTGGTTAACCGGTAAACCGGTTAAACAGGCCGCCCCAATAGTCACGCCATGATAGGCCCGTTCACGGGCGATAATCTTTTTCTTTTCAGGCTTGCCAATGGCATTCATGTAGTAACGCACAAGCTTGATGTTGGTATCGTTCGCGTCACTGCCACTGTTGCCAAAAAACACCTTGGCATTGTCAATTGGAACCATTGCTGAAAGCTTGTCTGCTAGCGCCATCGCGGCAGGGTGGGTTTTGCCACCAAATAAATGTGAGTAGGTCAGCTTACGCATCTGCTCACAGGCCACCTCAATCAATTCTTCATTACCATAGCCCAGTGACGTGCACCAAAGCCCAGACATGCCTTCAATATATTCCTTGCCTTGATCATCGTAAATATAAATGCCTTTACCCTTAGTTAGACAAAGCTGTTCGGTGTTGGCCAAATTGGTAGTGGGATAGACGATGGATGTCATCAGTAAACCTGCAAATTAGTGTCTTTTGTCCAGTTTATGGTTTATTTTTGTTTCCACAAGAAGCAAAATAACACCATTAAGATAACTTTTAGGCACCAGAAAAGATGGAGATACCGGGATATGTCGACAAACCTAAGAAATATTCCTCTAACGGCTTTACGAGCCTTTGAGGCTGTAGGGCGCCATTGCCATATACGCCGAGCGGCGGAAGAAATGCACATTACCCACCCAGCATTAAGCCGACAGGTTAAACAGCTTGAAGACTACCTGGGAGTTGAGCTGTTCTATCGCAAAGGCAATCGGCTAGAACTCACTTCTGCTGGTACCCGCTTTTTAAGTTCCGTGCAGGATGCCTTCGAACAAATTAGCAAAGGTATACTGTTTCTTGATCCGCAGAGCCTGAATGGCGAGTTAGTGATTGCCACCACACCTACTATTACCATGACTTGGATGCTGAATATTCTCGCGGTTTTTTCCAGGCGGTACCCCGAGATTGATATTCAGATGACCACCATCGATCCGGCGCAAAAACATTTGCCAATGGAATTCGATCTTGCCGTTTGTTTGGGCAAACCCGATGAGCACATTCGAACAGTGACCAAGCTATATGACGAAGAATACTTTCCCGTTTGTAGCCCAAAATTATTGTCTTCCGCCAACCATAAAAAAACTGAAGATCTGGCGCAATACTGCCTGCTGCACGACCGCTTGAATGAATGGCAGGCATGGTTTAAAAAGCAGGGCTCCAGCTACCCAAACACTAGCCAAAAAATACACTTTGATCACGCCTACCAGGCCATAGAAGCGGCTCGCTTGGGAATGGGCGTAGCATTAGCTGAACCCATGGAAGTGCATGAAGATATCAAGGCTGGACGACTAGTTACCGCTATAGAGCGTGCATCCAGTGTTGTGAATTCGGTGTATCTTGTGGCTGACGAAAATAGCAAACTGAACGCTCGCACTAAGCTTTTTTTATCTGCCATTTTTGACTGGCTGGACACTAATGGTGCAACTATTAGTGCAGAGGCGCAAGCGATCCGGGGACAGGCGGTAAGATCAACACAGATGTAAACAAGTACTTACGATAACTAATGATGCCTCGGCAAGGCGAGAGTGACTAACCATTGCTCTTAAAACCGCGTAAAGACTTGGGAGTTGTTGCGGCAAGAACAGAGGTTAATGTGTAATTGTATAGCAAACGCTCTTTCTGTTTGAAAAACACCCTGGTGTTTAAAAGACACCAATATGGTGAATTATTTTTTCTTGTGGAAAATCAGGGATACCATAGACTGAATCGTTGTTATTATCCTGCGCGACCTTCCCGTTATTTTCAGTGAGTTTTATTTAAAAAGGTGAATACACCATGCCCAGTTTTTCTGAATGGCAACAACAGGCTCAGAATATCACTATCTCTACACAGGCGATCATTAACGGTAAGGCCTGTGATGCGCTATCCGGCAACACCTTTGATTGTATCAGCCCCATTGATGGGCGCGTGTTAGGACAGATTGCAGCCTGTGGCGCTGAGGATGTTGAGCTGGCGGTAAATGCGGCACGCAATGCCTTTGAAAGCGGTTGTTGGGCGGAATTAAAACCGGTCGATCGCAAATCTATTTTGTTGAGGTTCGCTGCGTTGATTGATCAGTACAGTGATGAGCTGGCCCTATTAGAAACCTTGGATATGGGTAAGCCCATATCAGATTCATTGTCGATTGATGTGCCTGAGGCAAGAGACAGTATTGCCTGGAACGCAGAAGCCATCGACAAAATTAACGGTGAAATTGCGCCTACTGGCGACAATGAACTGGGTTTGGTTACACGTGAGCCTTTGGGTGTGATTGGCGCCATTGTGCCTTGGAACTTTCCTATGGCGATGGCCTGTTGGAAATTGGGGCCAGCGTTGGCTACTGGGAATTCGGTGATTCTTAAACCTTCTGAAAAGTCGCCGTTATCAGCCATCCGTTTAGCGGAGCTGGCTTTGGAAGCGGGTATCCCCGCCGGAGTGTTTAATGTATTGCCCGGGTATGGCGTGGAGGTGGGGGATCCACTTGCAAGGCATATGGATGTGGACGGATTGGTGTTCACGGGTTCAACTGCGGTGGGCAAGCAGCTGTTATCGGTAGCAGGCTCCACCAATATGAAACGGACCTTTGTTGAGTGCGGAGGCAAAAGCCCGAATATTGTGTTTGCCGATGCACCGGATCTTCGGGCGGCTGCAGAAGCGGCGGCAATGGCGATATTTTTTAATCAGGGCGAGGTCTGTGTGGCGGGTTCGCGCTTGCTAGTCGAAGACAGTATTGCCGAGAAATTTATTCCCATGGTTTGCGAGGCCTCAAAAAATATTCGCCCGGGGCATCCGCTTGATCCTGCAACAATTATGGGTGCGATTGTCGATGATGTGCAAATGCGTAAGGTGTTGGGTTTTATTGATAAAGGCCAGCAAGAGGGCGCAGAGCTTGTATGCGGCGGTAAGCACGTTGAGCCAGTGGCGGGCGGTTATTACCTTGAGCCAACGATATTTAAAGCGGTATCGCCTCAGATGAGCATTGCGAAAAATGAAATTTTTGGGCCGGTTTTAAGCTGCATGACCTTTAACAGTGAGGAGCAGGCAATACGGATGGCAAACGACAGTGACTTTGGTCTGGCCGCCGGGTTGTGGACCAGTAACTTAAGCCGAGCGCATCGTGTTTCTCGCAAGTTACGCGCAGGGTCGATTTGGGTGAATTGCTACGATGTGGGGGATATGACAGCACCCTTTGGTGGTTTTAAACAATCCGGTAATGGGCGCGATAAGTCACTTCATGCCCTGGAGAAGTACACTGAGATTAAAGCCACCTGGATTAATCTCGATACTTAAAGATACGCCTTTTGTTAAACCTGTATTGTTTAGCCGCTTTAGCTATGCTCAGCGCAACTTGGGAATATATCCGCGCTTGAAAAACTCGCAAAATCTTACCAAAACGGAGATTTTGGCAAAAAAGACCCGACTAGAGCTTGTTACTGGTGGGAGCAGCTCGCGTTCCTTGATCAAGCAATCGGCCAGGAGCAGCTAGGCATTTGTTTTTTGCGCGGCAAAGGTAGAGAGAAAGACTTAAAGCTTGGTTATGCTTATCTAAGTTTAGCGCAAAAAAATAGCAGCTCCGTGGCCGAATATATTCTTGAAACCTATGCCGAGCGTTTTTCAGAAGCTGCAAAGCAAGAAAAATTGCAGCTTGCTGATCAAATATACCCAAAGCGTTTGAGATTTAGGTGTTAGGAGTGCGCCAATTAGTGTTTGGCTTGCAACAAAAGAACTGCGCTTAACCGACTGCAGCTACATCCCATATCAGCTACATCCCATATATTGATAGGCTCGACCAGCTTCAGCACTGGTGGAGTGACAAACCCAAGCTCTCAGCCTGG
>JAHQVY010000307.1 GCA_019634095.1 Cellvibrionaceae bacterium | reverse complement strand
GGTGTGACGGAGGCGACCATCAAGGCTCACGCGACGGCTATTTTTCGCAAGTTAAATGTGTCGAACCGCTACCAGGCAATGTTGCAACTGAATAGCTTTTCGCCGCAAACGGATGATGACAGGCATTAATCGGGCCTTGCGTTAATCGACAGCGGCTTTAATCGATACGTAATAAGCCGCAGTTTTTAGGTGGCGAGTTGATTGCAACTAAACCTGCGTGCTGTGCGATTTTTCATCATTGCTCAAATTTTCGCTGCGTTTTATTAACTGTTCCAGCACCGCGCGTAGCTTACCCGGCTTGAGGGGTTTTTGTAAAAATTCCATTTGGTCTATTTCGCCAATAGCCAATTTTGCCTTGGGCACTGCAGACACCAGACAGGCTGGCAGGGCTCGCTGCCAAATGCCGCGCAGTGCATGGGTTAGACGCACCCCATCATAACCCTTGTCGTCATTCAGGTCCCAGTCGACAATCAGAGCATCGGGAGCGCCGCTTGTTTTTGCCTGAAGCAGAGCTTGTTCTGCGGAGGTAGCGGCGGTGAGTTTGCAGCCCCACTCGTTTAACAGCGCCTCCATTGCGAGTACGTTTTGTTCGTCATCATCAATATACATAACAGTTTTATTTTGCAAGGTGGTATTGATGATGATTTCTGTGGGCACTTTGGGGATGTTGGCTGTGTCTACGCGGCTTACTTGAGGCACTATTACCGAAAAGCTACTGCCCTTTCCCAATTCGCTTTGGCAGCAAATTTTAAGGTTTAGAAGTTCCGAGAAGCGTTTTGCTACCGCTAAACCGAGGCCGATGCCAGGCGCGGTTTGCTGATTCGACGCGCGATAAAAATCTTCAAAAACACGGGTTTTTTCCTGGTCCGGAATGCCGTTACCCGTGTCGTAAACAAAAACTTCGATCGCCTGTTTTCTGCGCCGGCAGCCCAGGCAAATACGCCCGTTGCGAGTGTATTTCACCGCATTGGATAAAAAGTTTTGCAGTATTCTGCGCAGGTATCGGGGGTCGGTATTTACCGTTGCCGAGGTGGGGATATAGTTTAGGGAACAACCGGCGTGCAATTGCACGCGAAATTCATTGGCGAGGTTTTCTAAAGCGTCATGTAAATTAACTTTGCTAACTTGGGTTTTAATTGTCCCTGTGTCTAATTTGGATATCTCTAGCAGGGTTGAAATAATATTTTCACTGGATTGAATGGCAGCGTTTAAGTGCTCGATTGTTTTAATGTTCTGCTGATTATTTTTTTGTGCCTGTTCCAGCAGCACGCTGGCATACAAACTGGCGGCGTTTAAGGGTTGCAGAATATCGTGACTGGCCTGGGCGAGAAACTGAGATTTTGTGCGATTGGCGTTGACCGCTGCCTGCTGTGCCAGTTCGAGTTCGGTCGTGCGTTCTTTTACCCGCTGCTCTAAATACAGTTTGGTTTTTTCCAAACGGTCTTGGGCGCCAATAAACTCGCTGATATCGTCATAAGTTGTAACGTAGCCGCCATTTGGCAGCGGATTGCCTTTTATTTCAATCACGTTCTCGCGGTGGTTTCTAATGACGCGGTAAGGGCGGCCCGATCGCAAATGGGTGATGCGTCGCTGCACATGCTCCTGGGGTGAGCCCTTGCCCATTAAGCCGCGTTTGGAGTTAAAGCGCACCAGGTCTTCCACCGCCATACCCACTTTTAGGAAGTCTGGCTCATACGCAAAAATTTCTTCATAGCGCCGGTTCCAGCTGACGATTTTAAGGTTTTCATCCACCACACTCACGCCAGAGGAGATACTTTCGAATGAGGCAATAATCATATCTTGGTTAAAGCGCAAAACTTTGGTTGTGCCTTCAACAATATTGACGACATCTTCCACATCGAGCTGGATTTTGCTTTCGAGGTTGTTTAGCATTGCAATGGCGGTGGTAATACCCACCACGCCTGATAACGCGTGTTCAGCCGCATCCACTAATTCGCTAGATGCCAAGCTCTGGGACGGCTCGCTGTATTGCTGAATCAATTGCTCTGTGGCGGAATAACCTAAAAAATTAATTAACAATACTCTGAGATCGGCGATAGAGTAGCGTTTACTGCGCTGGGTTGGCGTTGCGCGAGATAAACTGGTAAAAGCTTTAGCTTGTATCCTATCGGCCAGATTTCCGGCGCCAAATTTGGCGAATAACCAATAACTTACTATATTAGCAAGTAAACTAACGGTGACGCCGCGGCTGAATGCGTCGGCATAATCCAAATTAAACAGGTACTCCGGGCGCAGCCAGGCTAAACCAAAAAAACCCTGCTCAACAAGGTGTTTAGGAAAGGCGCCGGCATCTGCCATGAGCGGCAGCATAAGAGTGATAAACCACAAAGAGCAGCCAACGGCGAGCGCCCCATAGGCGGCATAGGCATTACCTTGTTTAGTATAAATGCCGAACAGCAGTGAGGGTGAAAGCTGCACCGCGAGTGCAAAGGCCACCAAACCAATGTCGGATAGAGCGGCGTTCCCGGCGAAGGCGAGTTGATAGCCATAGGCCAGGGCGATCACAATCAGTACGGTGGCTCGACGAGTGTTAATCAGTGCCGTGGAAAAATCCGGGGTGGGCAAGATCGCTCTGCGCTTGCGTCGCAGCAGCAGCGGTAATATCACATCGTTGCTTAGCATGTAGCTCAGCGTCACCGTGGCGACAATAATCATTGCGGTGGCTGCGGACAACCCGCCGAGAAAGGCGAGTACCGTAAGCCATTGGTTATCGGCCGTTTTCGGCAGCATCAGCACAAAATTGTCGCCGGGTATGCTCTGCTGGTGAAAAACGGCTCGACCTGCCAGGGAAATAATGACAATACAAATGGCGACGATGCCCAAGTAAGCCGGGAAAATTTTCCGGGCTTGGTTGAAGTGACGGTCGGAGAGTTGTTCGACAAAAGCGACGTGGAACATTCTGGGGAGGCACAAAATTGCAGCGGCCGAAATCAATGTCTCCAAAATAAAACGGTAATTCAAAAGCGAGTGTGCGAATTGAGAAAAAGAAAAAGGATTGGTTTCAGCGGTGGAGGTATCGGCTACAATGATGGTTAGGGAAAAGCCTGCTAGAGCCAGAAATGCCAGTAGTTTTACTAGGGATTCAAATGCAATGGCGCTCATTAAACCCGCGTGGTAGCCGTTTGATTCCAAGCGCCGGGCGCCAAATAGCAGAGAAAAAGTCGCCATGGCGCAGGCGCTGGCGAACCCCACCTTGGATGCCGAAAAATCATTGGCGGGTGTGATCAGAATAAGGCTGTCGGTCACCGCTTTAATCTGCAGAGCAATATACGGCACAGTAGCAATAAACATGATTATAGTAACGCAGGTTGCCATGCCCCTGCGCTTGCCGTAGCGAGCCGCCAAAAAATCGGCAACGCTGCGAATATTTTCCTGCTTACACAGTGCCGCCACACGCCGGCACAGTGGTGTGCCAAAAATAAATAATAAAGCGGGGCCTAAAAGTATGGGGAGAAAACGCCAACCGTTTTCCGCCGCGGTGCCCACTAAACCGTAAAATGTCCACGAGGTGCAATACACGCCCAGGGCAAAAGCATACACCACGGGGCCCCGCGTCCAGGAGTTGTTTTGCAGCTGATAGCGGTCTGCCCTGCTTGCAATCCAAAACAGGAGAATTAAATAACACAGTATTGCTAGGGCCAAGGATGAGGTTTCAAACATGCTATGCTTATAACTTAATTATTCGTTATTAGGGGGCGATGTACACCGCATTGCCATTTTTTCTGCGTTGTGAAACATTGGCCAATGCATTAACACACGGTTGCCGAAGCTTCGGATTAGGTTTTCGACCTTGGTAGCATGTTAGACCAAAGTCGAGCAGCGCAGAAGTAAAGAAATTGATAGTTTGCTATCGTTACACATTCCCTGGGAGTCATAATATGTCCGAAAATAATAAAAATCTTGGTGGCTATTGGCAAGAGAACCTAAAACTGATTTTTAGCCTTTTAATTGTTTGGTTTGTGGTTTCCTTTGGTTGCGGCATTATCTTAGTCGATGTTCTGAATGAAATACGTATAGGTGGTTATAAGTTGGGGTTTTGGTTTGCCCAGCAAGGCGCGATCTACACGTTTGTTGTTCTTATTTTTGTCTATGCAAGCAAAATGAAAAAGCTGGACCAAAAATATAACGGGGATGAATAGGGGGCCTTATCATGGATTTACAAACACTTACTTATATTGTTGTTGGCGCGACTTTTGCGCTTTATATTGGCATTGCCCTGTGGGCGCGAGCTGGCACCACCAGCGAGTTCTATGTGGCCGGCGGCGGGATTCACCCCGTTGCCAATGGTATGGCAACCGCGGCTGATTGGATGTCTGCGGCCTCGTTTATCAGTATGGCGGGTTTAATTGCGTTTCTCGGCTACGGCGGCTCGGTATTTTTGATGGGCTGGACCGGCGGTTACGTATTGCTGGCGCTGCTGTTAGCACCTTACTTAAGGAAGTTCGGTAAATTTACAGTACCCGAATTTATCGGCGATCGTTTTTATTCCAAAACCGCTCGTGTGGTGGCTGTTGTTTGCCTCATTATTGCCTCGGTGACTTATGTTATCGGTCAGATGAAAGGCGTGGGTGTGGCGTTTTCACGCTTCCTTGAAGTGGATTACGGCACCGGGCTGCTGGTAGGTATGGCGATTGTGTTTATTTACGCGGTGCTTGGCGGCATGAAAGGTATTACCTACACGCAAATTGCACAGTATTGCGTATTGATTGTTGCCTACACTATTCCAGCGATTTTTATCTCGCTCACCCTTACCGGTAACCCCCTGCCGCAACTCGGCTTGGGCTCGACCATGGTGGGTACGGAAACGTTCCTCTTGGATCGCCTAGATCAGGTGGTCACCGATCTGGGCTTCGACCATTACACCACGACGGCTAGGCTGAGTCATTTGAATATGTTCGTCTATACCGCATCATTAATGATTGGTACCGCGGGTTTGCCCCACGTGATTATTCGCTTTTTCACTGTGCCGAAAGTGAGTGACGCCCGGTCCTCTGCTGGTTGGGCGCTGGTGTTTATCGCGATTCTTTACACCACAGCACCTGCGGTTGCCGCCATGGCGCGCCTGAATCTGGCAGAAACTATCGAGCCAGAACCCGGCAAGTACTTGGCCTACGACGAGCGCCCCGCTTGGTTTTCCAACTGGGAAAAAACCGGTTTGCTGCAGTTCGAAGATAAAAACGGCGACGGCTTAATCCAATATACGGCAGACAAAGACACCAACGAAATGGTGAAAGTTGACCGCGATATAATGGTATTGGCCAACCCTGAGATTGCGGGCTTACCCAACTGGGTGATTGCTATCGTGGCTGCCGGGGGGCTAGCCGCTGCTCTATCCACTGCGGCTGGTTTGCTGTTGGCAATTGCCTCAGCTATCTCCCACGATTTGCTCAAGGGGGTGTTTACGCCGGATATATCGGAGAAAAGTGAGTTGCTGGCAAGTCGAATCTCCATGGCTGGAGCGATAGCGGTAGCGGGTTATCTCGGTTTTAATCCGCCTGATTTTGCGGCCGGCACGGTGGCTTTGGCCTTTGGCCTTGCGGCGTCGTCGATCTTCCCGGCCTTGATGATGGGAATATTTAGCAAACGTGTTAACCGCCAGGGGGCGATCGCCGGTATGCTTGCGGGTATAACGATCACTTTGTTGTACGTGTTTCAGCACAAAGGCATTATGTTTGTGCAGAGCACGTCCTTCTTAGGGGATATGTCTCCCAATTGGTTTTTTGGTATTGAACCCAATGCCTTTGGTGCGATTGGTGCTATCGTGAATTTTTCTGTAGCCACTGTTATTTCGCGAATGACTGTTGAGCCTCCAGAAGAGGTGCGGCGTCTTGTGGAAAACATTCGTGTGCCCACCGGCGCGGGAACGGCACTCGACCACTAAATACGCAGTGTTTTTTGTAGTATAAACTGGCGCCTATGGCGCCAGTTTTCATTTCACTTCCGCCGCCTAGGCTTCCGGCTCAACAAAACAAGTTAAGGTGTTTGGGGCTTCAAGGGCGCTTGCCCCGCTGCTCCCAGTGGTCGCTAAGCCTCACCAAGGCGCAGTTTTTGCGCCAACGGCGCGCCAAAACAGCTACCAGAGCCATTTTCTGGATTAAACCGATAATATGAATCTATCCTTTTTGACCAATAAGCACTTTGTCGTGGCATTGATTGTGTCGCCCATTCTCGCAGTGGTGGCATGGTTTGCGGTGGATAAAATAGTCACTCCGGCCCCGGTAGTTGCCGAAGGGGGCGCGTCTTATCCTTTGGTGGCGAAATCTAACTGTCGCTATTCCAGCGGCAAGTGCGCTTTGACCAATGGCGATATCAAGATCTTATTGCTGAAAGTGCAGGACCCTGTGTCCGGGCAAGTAAAGTTGGACATGGACTGCAATCTGGGCTGCAATTTTGCCCGACTAGAGCTACTTGATAAGCAACGCCAATCCCTGCTCAGCCTCGTGTTCGATGGGCACAGTCGAGCCAGTTTGGCGCCACTGGCTGCGGAATTGTCCCGCGCTAAAATCATGCGCTTTGTCGCCGGTTTGGAGGGCAGCGTTTACTACGTTGAAACCAGTACAGCATTTCTCAATTGAGCTAATTATC
>JAHQVY010000306.1 GCA_019634095.1 Cellvibrionaceae bacterium | reverse complement strand
CATCCCTTTCCTAATAATGCAAGGCCAATATGAATGGCAAAATGCCCGGATTGCCTTAACTTCTGCAAGCCTTGCATTTAACCTAAATTAATCAGTTGGATCGTAGCGAGGGCGTTCAAGGGGCTGAAATTAGAGTGAATTTTTTAACTTTTGTAGCAAATTCGTAGTCACTCTACGGGTGCAGCCGCAAAATTGAAAAAACTCATTGATTTCGATGCAGTAGGTGTTCGCGGTAGATTCAACTGATTTTTTTAGGTTAAATGTAAGCTGAATTTTGCTGCGTCAAGGGTGTAACCTTGCGGCCATTGACTGCAGTCATTTAGCGCATGCATAAAACGCATGCATGCAGCAGGCAATCTCGCCCCTGGTGCTGCGCGGTGTTTGCTGCTTGGCCTCTAACTATATTTTCGCTACGTAACCCTATTCGCCGTTACCTTGTTAGCCATCGCGCCAAGCAACATTTTCGCACCGCGCACAAGGGCCTTACGTTTACAGGTGGAATAATGCAATATCACGGTAGTTGCCATTGTGGTGACATTCAATTTAGTGTTGAAGCGCCAGAAGTTATTGAAGCCGACTTATGCAATTGTACGGTGTGTAAAAAATCGGGCTACCTGCACTTAATTGTGCCGGCTTCTCGCTTTAAATTGTTGGAAGGCAAAGAAAAATTAATTGAATATAAGTTTAATGCGAAGGTGGCGAAGCATTACTTTTGCCGCACTTGCGGTATTAAACCATTTTACATTCCCCGCTCCAACCCAGACGGTATAGATGTTAATATTAATTGCTTAGACACCCCAGCAAAACAGATAAACATCACCGATTTTGATGGCCAAAACTGGGAACAAAACGCCCATAAACTTAGCCACAAAAGCAAATAAATTCTAAGCTTGCCTGTGCAAATTAGCCGAGCGCATTGGCTGCATCCCCTTTTAGAGGCTCATGTGAACATTACTATTCTTAGCAACCGCGATATTGCCAGTGCCTATGCACTAAGCCACTTAGTAACCGGCTTAACTGGGCATAAACTACAGGTGTTTTTATCTGCTCGTGTGGGTAAACACCATTCGCATACACCCAAAGCGCTGCAAAAGTTAAGTGCTTTTGACGCAGCCCTAGTAGAGGGCCGGCAAGGCCAAGGGCAAAGGTTTCAAGCCAGTGGCGCTTTCGCTACGCTGGAAGCGGAGCTGCACCAGCCCATCACCCTGCTCAGCTCTGTTAAAACCAAAACCGGCTTAAGTGCACTGCGCCGGTCACAGGCCGATCTTATCATCTCTATCCGCTTCGGCCTTATTCTTCATCAAGAAGCGATTGACTTAGCCAAACTGGGGGTTATTAATCTTCACTCGGGTATTTTACCCAGCTACAAGGGCGTTATGGCCACTTTTTGGGCAATGAAAAACCGGGAAACAAACATTGGCACCACGCTGCACTATATTCAAAACAAGCAAATCGACAGTGGCGATGTTATAGCAATAAGTAAACAAGCAGTAGACTATCGACGATCTTACTTATGGAATGTCTTGCGGCTTTATCCGCAAGGCTGCCGCGATATTATTAGCGCGGTTAAGCAATTATCCTCAAACCAAGCTTTGAATGCCAAAGCTCAAAAAAGTAGTGGTCACTATTACAGTTTTCCCGACGACAACGATATTAAAGCGTTTGCAGACCAGGGCAATTGTTTGTTTGAAAAAAATGAAATCCTGGCCTTACTGTAAAATAGCGCCTATGTTTGCCTTAAGTTTGCCCTAAATTTCCCCTAAGTTTGCATAAAGCTCCAATAAAGCCACCATTGCGGCACTTCTAACCTAAATATCAATCGCTACCGCTATGCATTTTTATATTTTGCAAAATACTCGCGGGTTGCTGCCATAACCTTCGGCGCAAGCAAAATTGAAGACACCATGGTAGGAATTGCCATTAGCGCGTACATGCCCGATAAAAGATTAAAAGCGGCATTTATCGATACTAATGCACCCACCAACACCATAGCCGTATGAAAATATTTATAGTAATGTTGATACTGCGCGCCAATTAAAAACCCTAAGCACTTTGCGCCATAATACCAATAGGTAAATATGGTAGTAAGGCTCATAATGAGTATTTGCAGGCCCAACAGGCCCTGCCCCCACCACCCCATTTCTTGGCGAAAAGCAAGAATTGTTAGGCTAGTACCCTGCATACCATCGGCCTGTTGCCACACACCGGTCATTAAAATCACCAGCGCGGTACAGGTACAAATAAACAAGGTGTCAATTACCGGGCCCAACATTCCCACCAGCCCTTCACGCACCGGCTCATTTGTTTTGGCCGCACCGTGGGCCATCACTTCGGTGCCAATACCCGCTTCATTTGAAAAGGCGCCGCGGCTAATGCCTATAATCATTACGCCCAACAATCCCCCTGCAGCCGCTTTGCCCGTAAAGGCATCGCTAACAATAGACAATAAAAGCTCGGGGATTTGTGCGATATAGTGTGCCATTACCCAAAAGGTCATTAACAAGTAGCTAACGGCCATAACGGGAATCAATTTCACCGCAACGTTGGCCATGCGTTTTAAACCACCGAAAATAACACTGGCGACTACTGCGGCGATACCAACACCCGCCGCAAGATTAAATTGCCAGTCTTGCAGATTATGGCTGCGCGGAATAAATTCCTCGCGCAGGGCCTCCACCAACTGATTCACTTGAAAAACCGGCAACACACCAAACAAGCCCGCCACGGCAAAAAGAACCGCCAGTGGGTAATAGCGCCGCCCTAGCCCCTCGCGTACCACATACATCGGCCCGCCTTGTACTTGCCCTAAGCTATCCTTACCGCGGTACATCACACCCAAGGTACAAGTGAAATATTTTGTCGCAACCCCCAATAAAGCCGTTACCCACATCCAAAACACAGCACCTGGTCCACCGGCCGTAATGGCCATGGCAACCCCGGCAATATTCCCCATGCCCACTGTTCCAGAAAGCGCCGCCGCCAGTGCTTGCCTATGCGTCAAATCGCCTTGATCATTGGGGTCATCATAGTTACCGCTCAAAATACCAACAGCATGGCCAAAGTGACGATAAGGAATAAAACGCGAGTAAAGCGCAAAGAATATACCACCGCCCAACAGTAAAATAAGCAGTGGCGGCCCCCAAGCAAAGGCGTTAAAGGCTTCTAAAATTTGATCAATTGAAGACATAAATCACCTTTGTGTATGGTCTGTATAGATAGACAAGTAAGGAAATTAATAGACCGGTAAGGAGCTTAAACCTAAATAAATCAGTTGGATCGTAGCGAGGGCATTCAAGGGGCTGAAATTAGAGTGAATTTTTTAACTTTTGCGGCAAATTCGTAGAGACTCTACGGGGGCAGCCGCAAAATTGAAAAAACGCTTTAATTTCAGTTGATTGGGCGTCCGCAGTAGATCCAACTGATTAATTTAGGTTAAACGATCATAGCGACTAGCCCCTCAGCTGAAGCACTATACCGAAAACGCCGGTGCTCGCCTAACTCGTGGCTGTATTTTTTACAGGAAAGTTCGGTAAAGAAGCGCAAAGGGTAAAGCAGCGCAAAAGGTAGGATGGCGGCAGGTAGTATGGCTGGCAGCGAGAAAGCGAAGCCAACACTTTATGCACTGCCAGGGCTAAATGAGACAATAGCAAAAGTATCGATTGCGGGCACTAAACATAACAAGCAAAAAAAAGAGCATGTTGCGCGCGCGGCCAACATGCTCCCTTTTAGAGGCAAAGCCCCCGCTGTTTATACACTCTTATTGCTGCTAAAAACAGCAACAGAACAACAAAAGGCAATTAAAATACAAAACTCACATCTACGCCATACATTGCTCCGCGAGCCTGATGTACAAAGCTACCTCCAAATTCCGGCGCCGGAATAACCTCTTCCAAATATTGCTCGTCGAGAATATTTCTGCCCCATGCAGTAACGGACCACTCATCACCTCCCAGAGACAGGCGCAGATTAAGGGTATCGTAGGGGTCTCTTTGTGTAAGGTTGAAATCGCTGTAGCCAAAACCAAAGTCGGTAAAGGAATTCTCGGTTTCATCGTTCTGAACGGTGCTAAACCAGGTTTCGCCGATGTATTGCCAATCGAGACGGGTGCGAAGTACCAAAGTATCGGTTAAATTTAGGCCGTGAGATAGGCCGAGGTTAGCCGTATTCTTTGGGGCCATGGGCACTTCGTTACCTTCGGTGTAGGAGCGGTTACGATTTTCAATAATTTCGCTGTTAATAAAACCATAACTGCCATAGACTTCCATCTGATCACTCACTAGATACCTAAAATCAAGCTCGATACCCTGTATCGATATCTCATCAATATTGGTAACAATTCGCTGAATACCCTGGCCACTGGCGAAAAAGTTAAAGAACTGATTATTCTCTACAACGGTATCGAATAGCGCAGCGTTTGCTCGCAAGCGATTGTTTAGCCACTCGCTCTTAAACCCAACTTCCGCCGATTTTGTCACTTCTTTATCGTAATCATCGCGTAGATTTTGTGGAGCAGTCAGCACTCCCTCACGATTTGTAAAATCAGCGTATTGTGATTGAATCAAAGCTTCACTGCCGAGTGCGTTAAAACCGCCACTGCGAAAGCCGAGACCATAGCTGGTGTAGATCGATGCATCTTCGCTTAAGGCCATTCGCCAACTAATTTTGGGCTGTAGCTGGGTAAACGTTTTGTCCCTGTCCGCAATGCGGGTTTGTCCGGGATTCAGATCGTAAAATGGATTAATAAAATCCGTAAAAGCGTTATTCGGTGAAGGCTCGCGGTCTACATTATTATTCACCTGTCGCCTTTCACGGTCGTAGCGAAGCGCCAATCCAAGCTCCTGGGTTTCACCCAAGGCGTATTCTAGCTGGGTAAAAGCCGAAGCCACCTCAGTGGCAAAATCATCGGAAAACAGTGAATCTGTTGGGTTGGGCCCATTGGCATCGACAAAGGCTTGGCGAAGGAAACCCTGACCCAGGTCAGCGCCGTAAGCAACCACCACCTCCCGGGAGATATCTGCAAAATACAGCCCGCTCACCCAACTCATTGAGCTAGTGGTACCACTGAATTTCATTTCCAGCGAGGTGCTATCCTGATTGCGTTCTTGATATTGATAACCATCACAAGTGGTGGGGCTATAAGGTGGTAAAAAGTCGTTGACTGGATCGCCATCGCGCAGAACAAAAAACGGAGCGGGGTAATCAAAATCTGCCGGCGCACCATCGTTTGAAGCACAATTGTCTGTTCCGGCATAAATATTAAAAGAAGCGCTTGTGCCATCGGAAAGCAAGTACTCTTGCAAATCGTCGTGGGCTAAAATTACTGTAAACTTAGCCCAAGCGAAATCGTAGTCGGACTTCAGGGAAACAGAAAAATTTTCCTGTTCATTTTCTCCGGGAACATTAAAGAAGTAATCGAATTCATGGTCGTTAACATCGGCGTAAAATGGTGTTCCTTCAAAATCATTTAAGGCGACAACCGCATTAAAATTAATGGCTCCGCTACTTACGTCGGAGGCGGCTACTTGAAAATCCAAACGGTACAACTCGCTTGGTTCCCATAGTAAGCGACCACGTATCGAAGTATCTTCAAAATAATCGACTGTACCCGCACCACCGAGAATGGGGTTTTCAAATTGCCCGTCATCTTCGCGATGGCTAATTGCCAAGCGATAGCCCAAGTTATCCGATACCGGGCCACTTAAACTGAACACGCCTCTTGCCAAGCTATTCGAGCCCGCTCCTAGGGTGGCGTTCGCAGTAAAGGTGTCTTCTGGGTCTTTTGTGGTGACAATAATTGCCCCGGCAACGGCGTTACGGCCATACAATGCCCCCTGGGGGCCTTTAAGCACCTCTAATTGTTGTAAATCAAACAACTCTTCATTGAAGCCATTAGGGTTGGTTATCAATACTCCGTCAACCACATAAGCAAAAGTTCCCTCGGCGTCACGCGTAGACACCTGGCCGCGGATGGTCACTTGAGTATCGCCAACATTGGAGGTATCAACCATAGTGACATTGGGAGTAAGTAAAATAAAATCCTCAGCGCGCTCAATCCCTGCTTCCTGAATGGTTTTTTCCGTAAAAGCTGTAATTGCAATGGGGACATCTTGCAAGTTTTCACTGCGCTTACGTGCAGTAACGATAACCTCCTCAACTTCGGTACTGTTTTGAGCCAAAACATTGGGGTGGTTGGCTAGCGCCAAAGAAGATATGCATAAAGGCAACAATTTTTTGTTCATCTCGAGACTCCAGTTCCTTAAAACTATGTAACGCAAACAAAAACAAAAGAACACTCGATAAGAAAAACATCGGAGATGCTTAATTCTAAGAGCGGCAACAGATAATTAGTGTTCACGATGAAGCCGGAAACTGCAGAAACGGCACCAAAAATACCCACCAAGCTTAATATCACCATAAAGGCAAGCTCGGAATAGGTTAATAGAGGCTTTTTTTTACTGCGTGTTTAAAAAAGAAAGTAGTGTTTCAAATTACTCGCTAATAGCACTGCATCATCATGAAGTGTACCTTTTAAACTAAACGCTTTAACAATGCAAGTGTATAAAGTTTAAGAACGCACTTAATGCTTTAATATATGCGTAGGGCAAGCGCCTTTACTATGCGCCTCCCAAAAAATAGGGGCGCGTACTTTTTAAAATAACCTATAAAATATAACCTCTAGCCGAAAGCTGCAATATTTACAAAACACAAAATTCGTCAACATCCATTGCTATTTTTTTATATAGTTAAAATGAAGCCCTATTTTATGAGCCGGATAAACTAGGGCTCTGCGTCTTTTATATTTAAATACTTAAGCTTTGCATTGAAAACGCTTACCTTTTTTACTGCAGATAATTTCGGAGTGGCTACATTGCCAACACCATTATTTGTGGCGCCATTTTCCACATTGCTTTTCAGCGTCAAGCTGTAGGCCTTGAATGTAAACATCTAGCATGACTGATATAAATTGAGTGTCGCAATTTTTTTACAGTGACCAGCCAACATTGCAAAAATCTGATTTACCTATACCCGTAGCGGTTGAAATTTAGGTGTTAGCAGTGCAGTAATTTTTTCTTGGTTGTCTAAACGGAAGCCGGTATTTGCAGTGATGCGAGGTATTGAAGTATTGATTCTATACCCAAAGCGTTTGAGATTTAGGTGTTAGGAGTGCGCCAATTAAGGTTCTTGGCAAGGCGGTACTCACAGGGATGTGAGGTATTAGGGCAATGCACAATAGCCATTCTATCTTAAGGCGGAGCAAAACCGCCAAGGGCACTTAGGGGCGTGCTCATGAGGCCTAAATCTCAAGTGTTTTGGGTATAGGTATTGATATGATGTACTAAGTCAACGCACAGCAACCATTTATTTTAAGGCGTAGCACACGGGTTATATTCATTCTGCTGTATAGCCATTAGTCGGTAGCCGGGTTTTTTTATTTTACTTCACCGGTTCGCTAACCTTTGTTTTAACGCTCTCAATTACTCCGCTACGGTTTTAAATCCTTCTTGCCTTTACTCGCTTTTCTCTGAAGTAGCAGCCCATTTAACGGGCACGGCTAAGCGCGTTTTGCCACTGCCAAATGCGGTCGTTTTGTTCGTACTGCAAACACTCGTCGAGAACGTCGATGTAATGAGGTTGTTTGGTCGTGGTCGTGGTCGTGGTCAATGTTCCGCAGGGTAATCATAAAAGGCCAGCATCACTAGCCGATCTTTCGTCAAGCATGTCATCGCTTTTCGATTCTTGACTTCAAATTTCAAACATTGAATGGCTCGACACACGCGACTTTAGAAACAACCAAGCGATTCCGAGTCGAAAATTTTTGCCAACTGCCTTAGGGTAAATTGCACGGGGAAACGGGGCGCGGCCTAAAAGCCCTTCCCTGCTCGGGCTAGCGGGCCTCATGGTTTTTCTGGTGCTGCATACGTAGGTGCATTTTTTCGCCTGGCTCGGCTGTTAGTGCCCTTTCTGAATGCCGAGTACTGCGGCAACATCCCTACTATTTCGAATGGTGCATACGAAGATCCTATTGGCTTTTCGTAACCAACACAAATTAAGGCTTTGCAATTAGTACCCTTTTATGGGTTTTGGCGCAGCTTCGTAACAGTTTTTATCTGTATCGCATTTTTTAGGCCTAATGAGCAATTTGCCTAGACAGCTAGAAATAAAAGATTTATCTTCGAAGGGGTAAAAATAAAAAATAAATTTAATGGCCTGACTGAAAAATAATCAAATCTCAATCATGTGCCAAAGAAACACAAGGCCTTATGTATGTCTAAACTCCCTTCCGACCGCCGCAATTTTATTAAACATGTAACCTTGGCTGCGGGTTTTGCTAGTGTTCCAATTTTGGGGCATGCGGTACCGGCAAAGCAAAAAAAGCTATTCGAGATTTCACTCGCTCAGTGGTCTCTACATCGGCGCATCAAAAGTGGTAAATTAGATCCCCTCGACTTCGCGCGCTACACAAAAAACACCTTTGATATTCATGCGATTGAATACGTTAACCAATTCTACGCCGATACCCTCAGCGACAAATTAGTTAAAGAGCTACACACTCGCGCCACCGGTGAGGGCGTGAAAAGCTTGCTTATTATGTGCGACAACGAAGGCTCATTAGGCGATCCAGATAAAAAAGCCCGGGCAAAAGCCGCCAGCAACCATCGTCGTTGGGCGGATGCCGCCCATGCTCTGGGCTGCCACTCTATTCGGGTAAACGCGCACAGTGCCGGTAGCAGAACAGAACAAATGCAATACGTTGCAGATGGGCTTAACCAATTAGCGGACTACTGCGACAAAATACAAATAAATGTCATTGTCGAAAACCATGGCGGTTTATCTTCAGATGGTCAGTGGCTCAGCGAGGTGATGAAACTAGTCAACAGACCCCGGGTGGGCACCCTGCCCGACTTCGGCAATTTTGTTATCGACCGTGAAACCGGCAAACGTTACGACAAATACAAAGGCGTTAAAGAGTTACTCCCCTGGGCCAAAGCCTTAAGCGCCAAAGGCTATAGCTTTAATGGCAAAGGCGAGGAGCGAGAGATAGATTTTTACCGCATGATGAAAATGTCTGTGCAAGCGGGCTACTCCGGCTACGTGGGTATTGAATACGAAGGGGAAAATAGCGATGAGGTGCAAGGTATTATTAAAATAAAAACACTGCTGGAAAGCGTGCATAGCAAACTGGCATGAAGCCCAATACCAAAGGGCTTAAAAGCCATACTTACGATGCTATTGTTATTGGCACCGGCATTAGCGGTGGCTGGGCGGCCAAAGAACTGTGTGAGCGAGGCTTAAAAACCCTGGTTTTAGAGCGAGGGCGCCAAGTAGAACACGTTAAGGACTACCCCACTGCAATGCAAAACGCATGGGACCTACCTTTTCGCGGCAAGCTGTCGCAACAAGAGCTAAAAAATTATCCGGTGCAAGTGCGTGGCGGCTTTCTCGATCAAAGCACTAAGCACTGGTTAGTCAACGATTTAGAAAACCCCTTCAACCAGCTTAAGCCCTTTGATTGGATTCGCGGCTACCACGTAGGCGGCCGTTCACTTTTGTGGTCCAGGCAATGTTACCGTCTCAGCGATTTAGATTTTGAAGCCAATGCTAAACAGGGCATTGCGGTGGACTGGCCGATTCGGTACCGGGATATTGCGGCCTGGTACAGCAAGGTGGAGCGTTTTATTGGTATTTCCGGTAGCCGAGAGAACCTACCGCAGCTTCCCGATAGCGAATTTTTGCCGCCCATGGCACTCACCTGCCTCGAAAAACAATTCGCCGAACGCGTTGCAAAGCACTTCACCGAGCGCCGTGTGATTATTGGTCGCGTTGCCAACTTAACCGAAAGCCTCAACGGCCGCGGCCCCTGTCAATATCGCAATCTTTGTAAACGCGGCTGCCCATTCGGTGGTTACTTTAGCAGCAACTCCTCCACACTGCCCGCGGCTGCCGCCACCGGTAATATGACGCTGCGGCCCAATGCGATAGTTAAAGAAATCATTTTCGATAACCGCACGCAAAAAGCCCAAGGCGTGCGTATTATCGATACCGAAACTCACGAGGTAAGCGAGTTTTACGCCAAAATTGTTTTCCTTAACGCCTCCACTTTAGCCAGCACCCACATTTTATTGAATTCCATTTCGGAACGTTTTCCAACTGGTATGGGTAACGACAGTGGCGAACTTGGCCACAACTTAATGGACCATCACCACGGCTTGGGCGCGGCGGGCTGGAGCGAGGATTTTTCCGAGCAATATCACTACGGGCGTCGCCCCAATGGTTTTTATATTCCAAGGTTCAGAAACCTTCAAGAGCAGCGCAAAGATTACATACGCGGCTATGGTTTTCAAGGCCGGGGCCTGCGTGGTGCGTGGGCGCAGGGTGAAAGCAACCTGCTTGTGGGTGCCCAGCTAAAAGCGCAACTTAGAAACCCTGGGCCCTGGCGGTTGGGCATTAATGGCTTCGGCGAATTTCTTCCCTATCACCAAAATAAAGTCACTTTAAATCGTGAGTTAAACGATAAATGGGGGCTGCCCACCTTGGATGTCGACTGCGAAATGAAACAAAACGAACAGATGATGCGCAAAGATATTGCCGCAACGGCAGTGGAAATGCTAGAAACCGCTGGCTTGCGCAATGTTAAAATTTTCGATCGCAACTATGTACCCGGCAATGGCATTCACGAAATGGGCACGGCGCGTATGGGCAGAGACCCTAAAACCTCGGTTCTCAACGGCTTTAATCAAATTCATGCCGTAAAGAATGTGTTTGTTACCGATGGTTCCTGTATGACCTCCTCGGCCAATCAAAACCCCTCACTCACCTATATGGCTTTAACGGCGCGCGCGGTAGATTTTGCCGTGGCAGAGTTAAACCGCAGAAATTTATAACACGTAAAATGACCAGAAGAGAGCTTATTCAACAATTAAGCGCCAACATTCCAGGCCTGCTGTCGGCGGCCACGGTGGCCACTTTGCTTTCTGGCTGTGTAAATAACAAGCAATCCAAGCTTGCGCCTACAAGCAATGGCGCGAGTAGTTTTAATTCGGTGCAGTTATCTACTTTAAGCGCCCTAAGCGACGTTATTATCCCCACTACGGAAACCCCCGGCGCCAAAGACGCCCAAGTGCCCGCTTTTATTGAAACCACTGTATTGCACGTGTTCACAACACCGGAGCGCAGCAAATTTATTCATGGCCTAAGCCTGCTAAATACCTTGTGTATCGACCGCTATGGCGATGACTTCCCCAAAATCCCCCCCGGCGAGCAATATCAGCTAGCCGCTGAGCTGGATGAGGCCGCTAAAAAAGTGCAGCATAAAGCATTGGCTTTGCCGAAGAATGCCATTTTGGATGACAAAGCCCTAAAGCTAGCCTTAGAGTGCTTTGCGGTTTTGAAAAACTTAACCATTTTTGGTTTCTGTACCTCTGAAGTGGGCGCAACAACATTTTTACAACACAAGCCCATCCCCGGTCGTTTCGACGGTTGCGTACCCCTGGCAGACATTGGCACAAGCTGGGCTACAAGTTAGTTGTTGTGCTTTGGTTTTTTAGGTCATTATCGGTAGTGTTCACAGCAATGCTTTACATAAATTAAGGAACAGCGATGCAGCAAACAAACGCAAAAGTCAGAATGGGCATGGTCGGCGGAGGGACCGATGCCTTTATTGGTAATATTCATCGCATTGCGTCGCGTCTCGATGGCGAAATCGAGCTGGTCTGCGGCGCGTTTAGCCGCGACCCAGAAAAATCCCAGCAATTCGGTAAAAGCTTGCATTTAGCCCCAGAGCGCTGCTACGAAAACTATCAACGCATGATACAGGCAGAAGCTGAATTGAGTGCAGACAAACGTATGGAGTTTGTCGCGATTGTTACACCCAACAACTCGCATTTTGCCATTGCCTCCCTAGCCATCGCCAAAGGCTTTCATGTGATGTGCGACAAGCCAGTTACCTTTGATTTGCAGCAGGCAATGCAACTTAAGCAACAACTAGAAAACAGCGGGCGCTTGTTTGGTTTAACCCACACTTATACGGCTTACCCCTTGGTACAAGAGGCACGGCAACGCGTGTTAAATGGCGAACTGGGAAGAATTACTAAAATTGTTGCCGAATATAACCAGGGTTGGCTGGCCGCAAAAATGAAAGCCGACCAGGGTAAGCAAGCCGCTTGGCGTTTAGACCCGGAGCAAGCGGGAGCTGGCGGTTGCGTGGGTGATATTGGCGTGCACGCCGCCAACCTCGCCGAGTTTATAAGCGGCTTAAGTATTGTGGAGGTGCTGGCGGAACTTAATACCGTTGAACCGGGGCGTCACTTGGACGACGACGGCGCGGCGCTGTTACGTTTTTCCAATGGATGTAAAGGCGTGTTATTTGCCAGCCAAATTGCCGTAGGCGAAGAAAATAACCTGCGGATTCGCATTTACGGCAGCAAAGGTGGCCTGGAATGGCAGCAACAAGAGCCCAATAGCCTGTATTTAAAATGGGGCGATAAACCCGAGCAAGTTTTGCGTACCGGAAACACTTATTTAGGCCGCGCAGCACAAGCCAACACCCGCACCCCTTCCGGCCACCCCGAAGGTTATCTGGAAGCCTTTGCCAATTTGTATAAACATTTTGCATTGGCAATAAAAACCGGCCGCGGCCAAAGTATTGCTCCGGGTATTAAAGATGTTAATTATGTACCCGGCGTAAAGGAAGGCGTGGCGGGAATGGCCTTTATTGAAGCGGTTGTCGCCAGTAGTTTGCAAGGTGGCACCTGGGTTAAGCTGCAACGTAATTAAGCGCTGTTTGAGCAGCAGCATTTTTAGCGCAGTATGGGTTTTTTTTCGATATTTCATGCAAGCTGCTGAATCCAAACGTTATAAAACCTTAGTGTACAATCATCAAAAAAATTTAAATGGAAGGCATATTTATGAAAGGTCCGGCGATTTTTTTAGCGCAATTTATGGGAGATCAAGCGCCGTTTAACACATTGGAAGGCATTTTGGATTGGGCGGCTTCATTGGGCTACAAGGGAATACAAATTCCCACCTGGGACTCCCGCTGTATCGATCTAGAAAAAGCGGCGCAAAGTAAAGACTACTGTGACGAACTAAAAGGTAAGTTCAGCGAGCGCGGCCTGGAAATTACCGAATTATCCACCCATTTGCAGGGCCAACTGGTGGCTGTGCACCCAGCATACGACTTAATGTTTAATAGCTTTGCCCCAGAGCAAGTACGCAAAAACCCCGCTGCCCGCACCGAGTGGGCCATACAACAAGTGAAATATGCCGCCAGTGCCAGCGCCAAGCTGGGTTTAAATGCCCACGCTACCTTTTCCGGTGCACTGCTGTGGCATACCCTATACCCCTGGCCGCAACGCCCCGCCGGATTAGTGGAGGCAGGCTTTGCCGAACTGGCTAAACGCTGGCTGCCCATTTTAGACCTGTACGATGACTGTGGTGTGGATGTGTGTTACGAACTGCACCCTGGAGAGGATTTACACGACGGCATTAGCTTTGAACGTTTTTTAGAAGCGTGCAACAATCACCCGCGAGCAAAAATTCTCTACGACCCCAGCCATTTTATTCTGCAGCAAATGGATTACCTGGGTTTTATCGACGAATACCACTCGCGCATCGCCGCGTTTCATGTCAAAGATGCGGAATTTATTCCTTCCGCAAAAAGCGGTGTTTATGGCGGTTATCAAAGCTGGGTAGATCGCCCAGGCAGATTCCGTTCCTTAGGCGATGGGCAAATTGATTTTAAAGGAATTTTTAGCCGTTTGTGCAAGTACCAGTACACGGGGTGGGCCGTTATGGAATGGGAATGCTGTCTGAAACACCCCGAAGATGGTGCCCGCGAAGGCGCGCCTTTTATTAAAAATCACATGATAAGAAAAGCAGAAAAAGCCTTTGATGACTTTGCCGCCGTCGACCCCGACCAGGCTTTAAACAACAAAATCTTGGGTTTGTGAGCACATTTCATTAACCTAAATTAATCAGTTGGATCGTAGCGAGGGCGTTCAAGGGGCTGAAATTAGAGTGAATTTTTTAACTTTGTGGCAAATTCATAGCCACTCTATGGGTGCAGCCACAAAATTGAAAAAACGCTTTAATTTCAGTTCATTGGGCGTCCGCAGTAGATTCAACTGATTAATTTAGGATTAAGCCAGCTAGAAGTGCCCGCAGGCCTTCGCGATATAAATAATAATGAATACAGGTACGGATATGAAAACTTCCCAATACAATAAGATATTTTTCGCTTGTTGCTTATCCCTTGTGGTCACGGCAATGACCTTTGCCATACGCGCCGGAATTCTTGGCGAGCTGAGTGAAGAGTTCGCTTTTTCCGACACCCAACTGGGTTGGATCAACTCCATGGCTTTTTTGGGCTTTCCCCTAGCAACCATGATAGGCGGCATAATATACAATCAGATTGGCGCAAAAAAACTGTTACTTATTGCGGTTATTGGGCATTTATTGGGTTTAATACTTACCATATTTGCCGGCGGTTTCTGGAGCTTGCTGATTTCAACTTTTTGTATTGGTTTCGCCAATGGCAGTGTGGAAGCGGGCGCAAACCCCCTAATTGCCGATATCTATCACGACGATAAAACCACGATGTTAAATAGATTTCATGTGTGGTTTCCCGGTGGCATAGTCATCGGTGCATTAATTGCGTTTGCCATGACCAGACTGGGCATTGCCTGGCAATGGCAAATTGCCGTAATGCTAATACCCACAGTTATCTATGGTTACCTGGTAAGCTCGCAAGCCTTTCCAAGCGTGAAAAACTCCGAAACCTCAACCGCAACCAACTTTCGAAGCCTGTTCTCTCCCTTATATATTTTTATGTTGGTGTGCATGACATTAACAAGCACCGCCGAACTCGGTACGCAACAGTGGGTTGAAAGAATACTGGGTGATTCCGGGGCTCACCCCATGCTAATTTTGGCCATGGTGACCGGTTTAATGGCCATTGGCCGCTATTTCGCCGGGCCCGTGGTTCACCTACTAAACCCCGCTGGGGTGTTGCTTGCCGGTTCCGTTATTGCGACCGCGGGTATCTACTTAATGAGTGTGTCTGCAGGTGGTATGGTGTACTTTTCCGCCCTGCTCTTCGCCATTGGTGTTATGTACTTTTGGCCAACCATGCTGGGTTTTGTTAGCGAGTATCAAGCAAAAACGGGTGCCATGGGCTTGTCGCTTATTGGCGGTCTTGGCATGTTTTCGGTGAGTATCTGGAACCCGATTATTGGCCGCTGGTTAGATACCGCGCGCGAGCAAGCCCTGGCTCAAGGTGTCAGCATCGAAGCCGCCGACCTTATTGCCGGCCAAGCTACCCTTACAAATCTAGCGATATTTCCCGGCGTGCTCATCGTATTATTTAGCCTGCTATTTTTGTATACCAAACGTAAGCAGCAGCCGCTTGAAAGCAATTTAGCATCGAAGCAAGCAGGTTAAGCGAGCCAGCCTTGGAGACAAGGCCTGCAGCAGCTATGGCAGTCCAGGCATTCAATCAAGGCTTGCATAGCGCCCTGGGAAGGCTGGAGCGGCCTGAAAAATCTGGGGCAGCAGCGGAATTTGGTTAAAAATAGTTTGAATCGAATAGCTATACCCAAAGCGTTTGAGGTTTAGGTGTTAGGAGTGCGCCACTTAAGGTTCTTGGCAAGGCGGTATGCACAGGGATGTGTGGTATTAGGGCAATGCAGGAGCAATTGCCGAGACAACGCACAATAGCCATTCTATTTAAGGCGGAGCAACACCGCCAAGGGCACTTAGGGGCGTGCTCATGAGGCCTAAATCTCAAGTGTTTTGGGTATATATAGGCACAAAAAGCGAATTAAGAATGCTCATCGAGCACATCAAACACGCCTTCCTCACTCAATACCCGCATACCAAT
>JAHQVY010000040.1 GCA_019634095.1 Cellvibrionaceae bacterium | reverse complement strand
CTTGAATTTCTTCGATGTGAATGGTGCCGCCGGAGGGCATCCGCCGCTTGAAAGTGGCGGTAATTTGATGGGTAAGCTGGTCCACTGTTTCGTGAATTCTGCTCGAGGCAGCGGCCGTGCCGCCTTCCACTGCAAGAAACGCTTTTGTCATCGCTATCGCGATTTTATCCACTGTAAAGGGGACCACCGTGCCGTTTCTTTTTATTACGCGCAGCTGCCCCGGTGCGGTGACATTGAGCGTATTCTCTGGGTTGGCACTGGGCTTAGGGCTTGATGTTGATTTGTCATCGGTGTGGCTTGGCGTTGTTTGCATAAAGTGCTTTCCGTTTTAACCAATAAATTGGAGTGGATGGGCGAGTCAGTTTAAAAAGGCCTGCCCTAACGGCTGCGCAAGAAGCGGCAAGCTGAAAATCGGTGCAGGTTTTAGGGGTGTCAGCGCACTTGCCGACAGCCCGCCAAGGTTTCGCCTTGGGCTTGTCAACTAGCGTTGTATTTAAGCCTCCCTTCATTCCAAAGTATTAGTTTGGCGCAATTAGTAAACAAGTTTACTGGGCGGCATATTCTGTCGCTAAACACTATATATGGTGCTTTTAAAAATTTCAAATACAAGATAGTGCGGTATGGAGGCCCTTTCAAGTAGACAACTCGGGGTGTTTCCTGTGGGTAGAATGTGCGTAAACCTGTGTATAAGTGGACACTAGCCCGGTATGGCCTGTAATTGCTGACATTCAGGGAAATCGGCTTTTCCACAGCAATTTAGATTGAATCACTCTTAAGTTTCTAGTTATTTATGCCAAAATATTTAATATCTTAAGTTTTTGTCAGCTTTTTGCAGTGCTTTTATTTGCGTTGTATTTAGTTTGCTTGCATACGCCTCGCGCGGCGATTCAGCTAGAGTTCATGGCGCATTGTGCAAAATAAAGGAAAGTTCATGAGGATGTCCCAATGAAATTTGCTTTATTTGCTCTCGCTGCCATCACGCTTGCTGGGTGTGGGGGTGCCGGTTATTCCGATGACTATATTGATGACTATATTGAAGTTGACGAGCCGATATACGATAGGCCGCAAATTGAGTTTTTTGAATTAATCGATACATTCGGATTCAGCTCTTTTGATCCCGGTACGCCGGTACTGAACCCCTATGAAGATGATGGTTGGTTTCAAGTAAATTGGGAAGCCGATACCCGAGACGACTATGTGGTTGAGTACCGTGTTAACGATCTGCCCAGCATCACTGGCAGTGTACTTATTGATAGTGAAACCTGTGGGCCTGGTTTTAGCTGCGGTAGAGAGGGTTTGCAGTTTTGTCAGTACAACGCCGACATTAGCATGACTTGCGATGCCGATTTTAGAGTTGACCGCAGTTTCGACCACAAAGTGTTTGTGTTGCCACAATCCCTGTTTTTTATCATCCAGCTATGTACACCCGATTTTGTGTTCTGTGAATACACGTTTGAAGAATTTACTGCCGAGTAAGGCGGTTTTTTTCGCTTTTTCAGCGCCGCCGCGCTTGTAGTAAAACGATAGAAAAGTGTTCGCGGCGGGCACTGTTTGATTTTTATTACGTATTGCCTAACTGTACAGCGGCGGCAGGTCGGGGTTGGCTTGAGCCTCGCCGGCGGCCTGTTTGCGCTCTGCTCGGAAGCTTTCCAGTGCCGATAGCAAAGCTTGAAAAGAGCTAGTTTCTGAGCTTTGGCCGTAAAGTGCGGCATCGAGTTTTTGTAATTCGGCTTTTAGCTGCGGGTTAGACAGCCGCTGCATATAAGGTGCAAAAGACTGCGCGGGTTTGTCATCCTCTACGATTGCCAGCCATTGCAACATGGCGCGGCGTATCTGTGCGACATCGTGGGTATCACAGGCCTGTTTTACTGCGTTATAGGCTTGGCTTTCTTTTAGTTTGCGCTTTTGGCTGCGTTTGTTTTGCCGCTCTTGCGTACCGAGCTTTAAATTTTGCAGTTGGTTGCGGCTGTGTAACCACAAGCCGACGAAGATTAAGCTGGCACA
Source organism: Cellvibrionaceae bacterium (assembly GCA_019634095.1). Classification (GTDB taxonomy): domain Bacteria; phylum Pseudomonadota; class Gammaproteobacteria; order Pseudomonadales; family Cellvibrionaceae; genus JAHQVY01. The sequence continues at coordinate 12,759 of JAHQVY010000040.1, read as the reverse complement.
CAGCGAGGTGTAGGCGAGGGCGCGCCAATAGCTGTCGCTGTTGGCGACCTTGCCGCTAATGGCTGCGCTGCTGTCTTGCGCCACCAATGCTGGAGGTAAGGCGCTGATTTGTGGCTCGTTGGCCGCGGCGCCGGCGGCCACACTAATGCTGCGGCTGGGGATTTCCGCGTATTTTATTTGCTGGTTTTCTACATCCCACCAGGGTAGCCGAATAGCGGGAATCGTAACGCTGCCAGCCTGGTTGGCCACGACCGCATATTTTTCTACCCGAAAACTGTTAACACCGTAAGCGGATTTTTCGTCGTTTAAACGCGGCTGTTCCGGATAAAACTTTAGGGCATTAGCTTGGTCGCTAATTGGGCTGTTTTCGGTAATATTTGGAAGTTGCGAAGAGTTTAAGCCCTCGGCTTTAAGCGTAATGGTTCGCGTCAATGGCTCACCGGTGGTGATATTGGCCGGGTCTTCACTCCATGTTTCTTCCAAAGTGAGTGCGGTGCTGGGCAACCAGGTAGCCTGTGCTGGAAAGCTGTCGGGTTTGGCGAGCACGCGCAGCTGTTTTTGCTCGGTTTGCAAACGCTTCACCTGGTAGCGGCCGGCGCCGAAACTGTAAATATCGCGGCGGTTAGAACGGTTGAGGCGGGTGTCCCAATTCATGCTGGGGATGTCGAGGGTGCCGCTGCTTTGCGGAAATAACGCATAGCTAAATTCCACCACCGTGTATTGTCTGCCACCTATTTGTTTGCGATATTTCAGCTCGGGAAGTTCTTCAATAAGTACGTTGTTGAGATTGAATTCGCCCCGATCAAGCGATTCAATATTCACCGAAAAATACAAGCGATAGGTGATTTTCACTTGCTCTTGTACAAATAGCTCGGTTTTCTCAAGGTCAGTTTCTAGAAACACTGGGCTGTCGTTAATTGCTGGGCTGCCCTTTTCTTCGGTGACGGTGATGTCGATCGCCTCGGTTTTAGCGCCGGCGAGACTAATTGAAGGAATGATTAATTTCCCCTCGCTAAGTGGCATAAGGGTAATGATCCAGTCGGTGTACGATTCTATGCGACCATTAAAATTGCGGTACTGACTGCTTTGGCTTTGCGAGAGCACCTCAAAATCTTTGTTCAGAGCTTGCAAGTCGGGGCTGGCATTTGAGTTGCCCATATAGCGTAAGGTTAAGGTCAGCGACTCGTTCATGGCCAGCTGTTCTCTATTCACCGTTGCGCTGAGCTGTTGTGCTTGGGCCGCCGCGCTTACGGCTAGAATAAGGCACAGTAACAGCCCGTATAAAAGCTGCTCGGCTAAGGTTTTGTTGGTGGTGTTTGCATAATTTTTCATAATGTCACGGCGCGTTTACAATCGCGGTTCTCGGTTACCGGGTGGACGTCGTGTCGCACCCTCACGTAGTTTGAGTTGGCGCTCTCGGCTTTCGTATTTAAATTTGTTGCGCAGCAAACCGCTGGGGTCGTCCGGCACTTTTCGCAGCCATTGTTCCAAGGCCTGATCTTCTTCCGAGCGCTGTTGCGTCGCGAGTGCGCTGGCCAAGCTTTGGCTTTGTTGGTCTTCATTTTGCTGCGCGTCGGCCGCTTGTTGCTGAGCTTGCTGTGGCGTTTGTTGCGGGTTTTCGGTATCGCCCTGTTGTTGAGCCTGTTGTTGCGCCTGTTGCTGCTCCTGTTCCTGTTCCGCTTCGCCGTACTGTTGCTCTAGGGCTTGCCGCTGCTGTTCGCTGAGCTGTTTATCACCCTGCTGTGAAGCGTCTTGCCCCGGCTCGGAATCGGCTTGCTGGTTTTCCTGCTGCTCTTGTTGTTGGCCATTCGATGCTTGATCGGATGGGTCGCCGCTTTGTTGTTGGTCGCTTTGCTGCTGGTTTTTCGCGGCATCGCTATCGGCGTTTTGTTGACTGTTTTGTTGATCGTTTTGCTGCGAGTTATTGTCTTGGTTAGGGTCTTGATTGTTTTGGTTGTTGTCTTGATTCTGCTGCTGGTTTTGTTGCTGCAACTGCTCCAATTGTTTGACTATTTCTAAGTTGTCTTTTGCTTGCTGCAGCTCGGGGTTTAATTCCAGAGCGCGCTCATAAGCGGCCTTGGCTTGCGGATAGTCTTCCAGGTGAGTGAGAGCATTGCCTTGATTGAACAGTGTCTCGGCCGACTCCTGCTGCGAAAAGTTCTGCAGCGCGGTTTGATAGTTCTGGGTTTTGTAGTTGGCAACGCCCTTCCACTGTTGATTTTTAAATTTTTCCGCAGCTGCAGCCGGGTCGCCGGACTGTAATTCTTTATGGGCTTGTTGGTCTTTGTTGAGCCAAAGGTTGTCCCAGCCGAGGGCGTAAGTGCGGTCACTGGGTAGCAAGACTCCCAGGCAAAGTAGGCTTAACAGCCAGCCTCGGCGAAACGCAAAGGCTGCCAGCGGCAGCATCAGTAACAGTAAATGCGGGCCGTGCTCATACCACTGGTCAAAGGTGCGTTGCGTTTCCTGATGTTTTTGGCTCAGGCTCGGTCCAGTAAGGCTTTGAAAACTTTTTAGGTCAAAGTCGTTATTGGTGAAAGGTAAGTAGATACCACCCATGGCGGCGGAGGCATCGCTGAGTTGCTGTTCATCGAGCTGGGAAATAATAATGTCCCCCTGTGAGTTCTTGAGAAAGCCGCTATTTTTGCCGGGTATCGGCGCGCCCTCCGCTGTGCCAATACCCCAGACAACGATGCGGTGAGCACGGGTTTTGGCAAGATCTGCCAAAGTATTGTGGGCTTGCGATGCAATGCCGTCGGTAACAAATAAAATATCGCCACGCTGGATACCGCCGTCGTCCAGCAGGCGCAGCGCCATTTCCAGAGCCATTTCGGCATTGCTGCCGGCAACCGGCATAATGTCGGGGTGTAAGCCGTTGAGTAAACTACTGATCGTGGCCGAGTCATCGGTGAGCGGGGTGACAATATGCGCTTCACCGGAGTAAGAAATGAGCGCGGTCACTCCCTCCTTGCGGGTCTTGAGCAGGTCGAACAGTTTTAAGCGGGCACGCACCACGCGGGAGGGGTTGAGGTCTGTGGCTTTCATTGAGGGCGATAAATCCCAAACCACCACCAGAGCGCTGCCTTCTTTGTGTACCGGTTGAGGCAATTTTTTCCAGGCGGGTCCAGCCAGAGCTAGGGTGGCTAGCAACCACAGCCCCAGCAGTGCCAGCAGCGGCAGGCGCTTAACCTGGGTGGTTTGCCCGTCTACTAAATAATGTAATAGATGCGGCGCGATAAAGGCCTGCCACTGGCGCGCTTGGTTTTGTTGTCGCAGCAGTGCCCAGGTAACCAAGATTGCCGGCACCAGGGCGAAGAGAAACGCGGGCCGCAAGAAGTGAAATTGATTGATGAATTCACTCATGGTTTCACCGCAAAACTGCTTATCAAGCCGGGCAGGGGCAAGCTCATACTCAGCAGCAATGCCGCCGCCAGGGGCCAAAAGAACAGTGACGATACCGGACGCATCACTTCGCCTTCTTGTTCAATGGGCTCGAGTTGATCGAGTAAGGCATAGATTTCCTGCAGTTGCTCGGGGTTGGTGGCGCGGAAAAAACGCCCGCCAGTGGTATCGGCCATATATTGCAAAGTCTCTTCGTCGAGATCGGCAGAGGGGTTTATGGTGCGGCCGAAGTTGTTAAAAAACCCCCGGTTGACCGTCATTTCGTTGGCGCCCATGCCAATGGTATAAATTTTAATGCCTGCTTGTTTCGCCAGATCTGCCGCTTGCCGCGGCGACACTTCACCGGCGGTATTGGCGCCATCGGTTAACAAAATGAGCACTCGCTGGGAATCGGGCCGATCGCGCAGCCGTTTTATCGCCAAACCCACCGCATCGCCAATTGCGGTTTTTTCGCCGGCAAAGCCCAGTTGCGCTTCTTGAAGTAATTGCTCCACCGACGGTTTGTCGAAAGTGAGCGGCGCTTGCAAGTAAGCCTGGGTACCAAATAATATCAAGCCGATACGGTCGCTTTCGCGACGCTTAATAAAATCTGATACCACGTATTTCACTACGAGTACCCGGGGGATTTGTTGATTCTGAACCACCATATCGGCGGTTTTCATGCTGCCGGAAATGTCCACTGCTAGCAGTAAATCTCGGCCGCTACTGGGCAGAGTTACCGCTTCCCCCATCCACTGAGGCCGGGCGGCGGCGGCCACGAGTAGCAGCCAAATAAGCGCTAGCAAAATAATATTTAACAGCTGCGATTGCAGCGCGCGGTTCTTAGACTGTTGATACAGTGAATCGATTTGCTGGAAAAAGGGCACTTTGAGGGCCATTTCTTCGCGATTTGCCCGAGGCGAGAAAAAATACACAGCCACGGGCAGTGGCAAGGCGGCGAACACCCAGGGCCAATCAAATTGAAACATGTTTGGCTCCTTTTGCCGCCGGCAACTCGCTTTGTAGCTCGTCGAAAATAGCGCTTAATTCGCTGGCCGAAAAAGTCTTGTGCTGTTTAATCCACTGCCTGGCGAACTGCTTGATGTGGGAAGTGATATGGGGAGTGTCCTGTGCCGCTGGTTGCGGGCTATAGAGTACCTTGGACCACTGAATAGTTGCCGCGTTGTGTGCCTCACCTTTGGTTTTTACCAGTAGTTGGGCCCATTGATCGCCGTGAATTTTTGCGGCGAATGGGCGCGATTGTGGATAGGCCGCAAAGAAACAGCGTTTTAGCAACACGGCAATTTGTTGGGCGTAGTTGGCTGTTTGGTTATCGTTTAGCGGAATTTGCTCGAGCATCTTTAGGGCCTGACGCCGATAGCGGGACAGTTTGCGGCGCTTGAAGAGCCAGCGCAGCGCGAGAGCGGCGGCGGTCAATGTGCTTAAAATGACTATCCACCAGCCAACACTGAGGGGCCACCAAGAGACGGCTTCGGGATGAATAATATCGTGCAGTTGCGCCAGCAACTGCTGCTTGGCATCGCCACCGGGCATATTCGGGTGGGGCCCCTGGGCTGCGAGCGGATGGCTCGCGACCACAGCAATGCCTGTGAGGGAAGCGGTAAACAACTTGTGGCAACGCGCGTTCATGCCCTTACCTTTAATGTCGATTGTGAGACAGAAAAACATCGGCGACCCATTGCTGCACCGGCAAGCTGGCGTCGGCGCGGAAGCTGAGCGCCTTGGTATTACTGCAGGCTTTCCGGATGAAGTGCTCGTGTTGCTCAAAGGCTTCGTGAAATCGGCGGTACAAATCTTTTGAGCCCGCGAGTATTTTTAAGCGCTGGCTGCCATTGGAAACCGAAATTTGGCTGCCGGGCAGCTGGCGCTCTAAGGGGTCGAACACTTTGACTAAATGCGTGTCACTGTGGCGCGACAATAGCGACAAGGGTTTTTCGCTGTCGGGTTCGAAATCGTGGAAATCGCTAATAATAAACACGCTACTGCCCGGTTTCGCCACGCGCCGCACATCGTTAATAATGTCGGTACAGGTATATTCGCTGGGCTGGTTGGGGCTTTGCAAGCGCCCATTGAACATTTGTAACTTGTTAAGTAGGCCCAGTACTGCATGCTTGCCTCGCTTAGCTCGCAGGTCGTTATGCTCGTTGTCGCCGAAAACCATCGCGCCGATGCGGTCATTGTTTTGATTGGCCGACCACGCCAGGATGGCGGCAATTTGCGCCGCGTAAACCGATTTGAAAACGTTTTGGCTACCGAAAAACATCGGCGAGCGCTGGTCCACAACTAAAAACACCGGCCGTTCTTTTTCCTCTTGAAATAATTTGGTGTAAGGCTTTTGGGTGCGAGCGGTGACCCGCCAGTCGATATTGCGCACATCATCACCGGGCTGGTACGCGCGCACCTCGGCGAACTCCATACCCCGCCCCCGAGAACGAGAGAAGGCGTCGCCATCCATTGCCGCTGAGCTTTTTTTTCGGGGCACCAGCGAAATGTCTTTCGCTAAATGTCGCAATTGCAACAGCTCTTCGACGTTGGTGTATACGCCCGTTGGTTGGGTTTTGGTTTTCATCGCTGTTCGGCTAAATGGCTGGAACGCAGTTGAGGAGTTCATCGATGACGGCATCGGGGGTTTTTCCGTTGGCTTCCGCTTCAAAGCTTAGCAATAAACGGTGGCGATAAACATCGTGTAATACCGCGTGGACATCATCCGGGCTCACGTAGTCTTTGCCTTGCAACCAGGCATGAGCTCGCGCGCAGCGGTCTAAGCTGATGCTGGCTCTCGGGCTGACACCAAATTCAATCCAGGTGGCGAGTTCTTCGTTATACTCGTCCGCCCGCCGGGTGGCATTGGTGAGCTGCACAATGTACTCCTCTACAGAATCTGCCATATGCAGCGCTAAGGCCTGTTGCCGCGCGGCGAACAATTGGCCCTGGCTCACCGGTTGCGGCATTTGGGGGCGGCTGCTGTTTTGGTCGGATTCGGCCCGAGATAGCCGCAAGATTTCTCGCTCCGCGTCGACATCGGGGAAATCCACTCGCACATGCATTAAAAAACGATCCAGCTGCGCCTCGGGCAGAGGGTAGGTGCCCTCTTGCTCGATGGGGTTTTGCGTGGCCATCACTAAAAATAGCTCCGGCAGCGCATAGGTGGCCTTGCCTACGCTCACCTGGCGCTCGGCCATTGCCTCCAGCAGCGCCGACTGAACCTTTGCCGGGGCGCGATTAATTTCGTCGGCCAGCACTAGGTTGTGAAAAATGGGCCCTGATTGAAATTCAAAGGCGCCGGTTTCCGGGCGGTAGATATCGGTACCTGTGACATCGGAAGGCAGTAAGTCGGGAGTGAATTGCACCCGGTGGAAGTCGCCTTCGATACCCTCCGACAAGGTTTTGATGGCTTTGGTTTTGGCTAATCCGGGTGCACCCTCTACCAACAAATGGCCGTCGGCGATGATTGCGATGAGCAGGCGCTCGACAAGTTGGGGCTGACCGACAATTTGGCTTTGCATCCAGAGCCTGAGTTGCTGTACTTCGTGCTGAGTGGACATTGTTTGTTAATCCAATTTGTGCTGCTGTAAAAACGATTTATCGCGGACACGCGCTAAGACAGTGGAATTCAGTATGAAGTTCCTAGTTTACACCACACTAATACGTGATATTAGCAGTCGCTAGTTGAGCTATTCTTATGTAAGGTCACCCTTTTTGATAATCAACGCTCAGTTAAATATTTTGCTGCCGCTAACCCGACCATTAGGGTGGGGTCAGCATTATCCTAAATAAATCAGTTGTATCGTAGCGAGGGCGTTCAAGGGGCTGAAATTAGAGTGAATTTTTTAACTTTTGCGGCAAATTCTTAGTCACTCTACGGGTGCAGCCGCAAAATTGAAAAAACGCTTTAATTTCAGTTCATTGGGCGTCCGCAGTAGATCCAACTGATTAATTTAGGATTATAGTGCGATTGATTTATTAACCGAGGGCGTCAAGCCGTTTGAATGATTCGTGAGCAGTAACAATAGGCATATAAATAGATGAGAGCCCGGATCCAGCCGGGTTGTCGGTGTTTGCGACTTGTGGGCCGAAATGGCTGTTGCTTTAAGCAAGCGCCATGCTTACCTACTACTACAACAACTACCTATAATATGACTGGCGCGTTCTGAGAGTGGGGTAGCGGTTTGTGCAACTATTTCAACCGGCGTATCAACGGGTTTTATTCCGGCGTCAATCAACAAGACCATTAGTTGTCGAGGAAGTCAGTGTGGAGTTAACAGCAAAGCTCATTCACAACCCATCTCAATTGAAGTCGCAAATTGAGCATGTAATAAACAAAAAAGATAAGATCTCCCAACCCGAATATTTCTTCGCTTTTGTGCAAAGCTATTTGAGTGAGTTTCCCCTGCAAGAGTGGTTGGGCAGGCAAGTGGAAGACTTGTGCGGTTTTCTCCATGGAGTGTGGCAGTTTAGCCAAGTGCAACCCCTGCACGAGCCCCAGGTTAAAGTATTTAACCCCAATATTGAAGAGCATGCCTGGTTGTGCGGGCGAACCGTGGTATTGGTGCATCAGCGGGATATGCCGTTTTTGGTGGATAGTATCCGCATAGAATTTAATCGCCGAGAAATTCCGATTCACGTAATTAAAAGTACGGTTATGAATGTGCGGCGGGTTGAAAATCAAGCGGCGGAGTTTTTTCCGGTAAGTTGTGAGTGCAATACGGAGTCTGACTCCACACTCAGTAAAGAGGCGATTGTTTATTTAGAAATTGCGCTGCATTCGGAGCTTGCGCAGTTGGCGGAAATTCAACACTCTCTGCTATTGGTGTTAAAAGATGTTGAACATGTTATTGAAGCCTATGAGCCCACCTTGCAAAAATTGCTGGATGCTGCGGGGAACTTGGCAAGTTTAGGGGGCAATCAAAGTGAGGTTGGGGATTTTCTCGATTGGTTAACTAGGTCACATTTTACATTTTTAGGCTATCGCGAATACGATTTTGTCAACCGTAATGGCGAATCGGTGCTGCAGGAAAACAGCGCATTGCGTATGGGGGTGTTTAAAAAACTCGAAAAAGCTGAACAGCCCATTTACAAGGCTAATTTTAGCCAGGGCATGCGTGATTTCCATGCTAAAGATGAGCGTGCGGTGTTTTTTTCTAAGGCCTCAACCCGCAGCAGCGTGCAGCGTGCAGTTTACCCCGATTATGTGGTAGTAAAAAAATACAATGCGCAAGGTGAGGTTATCGGCGAACGCCGCTTTCTGGGTTTATTCACCTATGCGGTTTACATCACCTCAACTTGGCAAATTCCCATATTGCGCCATAAAGTGGAGCGCCTGGTGCGCCGCTCTGGTTGGGAGACGAATAGTCACGACGGTAAATCGCTGCGCCGCATTATCGAAAACTTTCCTCGAGATGAACTGTTTCAAACCGATTTTGAAACCTTACACCGCAATATGATGACTATCGCCGCGATCAACGAGCGGCATGTAGTGCGCCTGATTATGCGGCCCGATCCCTTCGGTAATTTCGTTAATTGTTTGGTTTATATTCCGCGTGATAATTTTAATACCGAAGTGCAGCATAAAATTGAAAGGCTGATTGGCGCCGCGCTAAATACCAATCAATTTGATTCTACCATTTATTTTTCAGAGTCGACCCTGGTGCGTTTGCAGATTATTTACCGGGTGAAATCGCGCGGCAAAATTGACTACGATGTGGCCGAGCTCGAGGCGCGAGTACTGGATATCAGTCGCACTTGGGTCGATAAACTGCGCGATGCGTTTGTTGAGGCTTACGGCGAATCTGTTGGTACCGCGCGCTTTAACAAGTATAAAGCGGCTTTTTCTCAGGGTTACCAAGAAAGTTTTGTCGCCCGCTCAGCAGTGCACGACTTAGAAATGTTAGAGCGCCTCGACACTAACAGCGCGTTGCAAATGAATATGTATCAGCAAGAGGGGGCCGAGAAAAGCTGTGTTCGCTTTAAAGTAATGCATTTGCATAACGGCTTGGAGCTCTCTTATGTGGTGCCGATTTTGGAAAATCTCGGTTTGCGAGTGCAGGGTGAGTATCCTTATCAAATTACCAAGCAAGACGGTACCCGAGTTTGGTTGCACGACTTCACCTTGATTCTGGGGCAAAATGTGTCCCTAGATGTGCGTGCAGTGCGCAGCTTATTCGAGCAGGCTTTTGAGTCTATTTGGCGTGGCTATGCAGAGAGTGATGCCTTTAATTATCTGGTATTAGGGGCCCGGCTCACCTGGCGAGAAGTGTGTTTGTTACGCGCCTATGCGGCCTATATGAAACAGACCGGCTTTCATGCAGAGCAGTCTTTTATTGCCGAAACTCTGGCAACACACACCGATATTACACGCAATATTGTTGCCTTGTTTAAAGCGGCTTTCGATCCGCGCTTAAATAAAAATGACGATCGAGAAACGGCGGATACAAATCAAAGTGGCCGCGTCGTGAGGCTGCAGCAAAAAATTCTCGATGGCCTAGACGGTATTGACAATCTAAACCAAGATCGTGTTCTGCGTCGGTACTTGGAGCTGGTTAACGCCACCTTGCGCACCAACTATTACCAATTAGAAGAGGCCGAGCCAAAATCCTATATTTCACTTAAATTGAATCCTCTGGCAATACCGGGAATTCCCGAGCCGCGGCCTATGTTTGAAGTATTTGTGTATTCGCCCCGGGTTGAAGGTGTGCATTTGCGCGGCGGAAAAGTGGCTCGAGGTGGTTTGCGTTGGTCGGACCGCCTGCAAGATTACCGTACCGAGATTTTGGGTTTGGTTAAGGCACAGCAAGTGAAAAATGCAGTGATTGTGCCCACCGGCGCCAAGGGGGGCTTTGTTTGCAAACAAATGGCAAGCGCAGCTGGCCCAGAGGCGATGATGCAAGAGGGTATTGCCTGTTACCGCCTTTTTATTCAGGGTTTATTAGATGTCACCGACAACTTACAGCAGGGCAAGGTGGTACCGCCGCGTGATGTGGTGCGCAGAGATGACGATGATCCTTATCTGGTTGTTGCCGCCGATAAAGGCACGGCGAGCTTTTCCGACATTGCCAACGAAATCTCGCAGCAGTATCAGCACTGGTTGGGCGATGCCTTCGCCTCTGGGGGGAGTCAAGGTTATGATCACAAGGGTATGGCCATAACTGCCCGCGGCGCTTGGGTGTGTGTACAGCGCCACTTTCGCGAAAAAGGCATCGATATTCAACGCAAAGATTTTAGCGTGATTGGTATCGGTGATATGTCGGGTGATGTGTTTGGCAATGGGATGTTGTTATCGAAACATATTCGGCTGCTAGCTGCATTTAATCATCGGCATATCTTTGTCGACCCCAACCCCGACGCGGCGCAGAGTTTTGTTGAGCGAACACGTCTGTTTAAGCAAAAACGTACCTCTTGGCAAGACTACGACGCGGCGTTAATTTCCCGCGGTGGCGGCGTGTTTCAGCGCAGCGCTAAATACATAGACATAAGCCCGGAAATGCAAAAAGCCTTTGCGATTACCGAATCGAAATTAAACCCCGTAGAATTTATTTCCGCCTTGCTTAAATCACCGGTTGATCTAATTTGGAATGGCGGAATCGGCACTTATGTCAAAGCGAGTTGGGAGAGTCACGCCGATGTGGGAGACAAGGCGAACGACAGTTTGCGGGTTGACGGTAAAGAGTTGCGTTGCCAAGTGTTTGGTGAGGGCGGTAATTTGGGGGTGACCCAGCTGGGCCGTATTGAATACTGCTTGAACAATGGTGCCTGTAATACCGACTTTATTGACAATGCCGGTGGTGTGGACTGTTCCGACCACGAGGTGAATATTAAAATTCTTCTCGACGATATTATCCGCAACGGCGATTTAACCGATAAGCAGCGCAACCAGTTGCTGGTCTCAATGACGGACACGGTGGCCGACTTGGTGTTGGACAATAATTACCGTCAGAGCCAGGCGATAAGTATTGCCGCTTACGATGTTCAGAAAAAAGTCGCCGAATACCGACGCTTTATTCAGCACTTGGAGTCCGGTGGGCACTTAAATCGCGATTTGGAGTTTCTGCCTAGCGATGCACAAATAAAGCAGCGGCTGGCTAAGGGTAAATCTCTCACTCGACCCGAGCTGTCAATTCTTATTAGTTATGCCAAGATGACTCTAAAAGAAAAGTTGACCAATAGCGATATCGCCGAAGACAACTATATTATTAATGAAATAAGCAAAGCGTTTCCCCCGCAATTACTTGAGCAGTACCCACAAGAAATCTACCAGCACCGTCTGCTAAAAGAGTTAATTGCGACTCAGGTAGCCAACGATATGGTGCACACTCTCGGAATTACTGGGTATCATCGCCTGTTGGAAAATACCGGTGCCTCCTACGCTGAAATGGCTAAATTTTATGTGGTCGCTCGCGACATATTTCAGGTTCAGGAATTTATGAGCTATATTGCATCCCTAGATTATGAGGTGTCTTCAGAGTTTCAGTACGAACTTATAAGCAATATGGTGCGCCGAGTGCGGCGGGGGACTCGTTGGTTTTTACGCAATCGGCGTCAAGCGGTGTCGGCAAAATCCGAAGTAGAATTATTTCGCTCGGGATTGGATAGAATTTATAAAGCGACCGAGGGAGCGTTTGAGGGGGCAGTGAAGCAAGATTGGCTGGATGTTGCCGAACGCTATCACCGCCAGGGTATTCCCATGTCCTGGGCGCTAAAGCTTGCCATACCCACAAACTTGTTCAGTGGTTTGGGCATCATTGAAGCTGCGCGAGAAGCCAACTGCGATATCGACACGGTGGCTAAAATTTATTTTGAGCTGGTGAGTCGCTTAGGGCTCAATAGTTTTGCCACTCGGCTAACCGAAGTGCAAGTGGACAGCTATTGGCAGGCGCTGGCGCGGGAGTCTTACATCGATGAGGTGGAGTTTCACCTGCGGCGCATTGTGGAATCTTTGGTAACGCAGGCACACAGCACTGAGGATTGCGATGAGGTGATCGAAGCTTGGTTAGCGGCCAACGAAATACAAGTGCATCGTTGGTTGGGCATGTTTAAGCAAGTCAAATCTAATCCCACCGCCGACTATGCCATGTTCGCCGTGGCGATTCGAGAACTGCACGATTTATCTCAGGCCGGAGCGGAGTAGTGTCGAATGGCGCTTAATTTAGCTGTAGCCCCAGGGATGGTGGGCGCATTGTTCAGGCCGCTCAAGCCTTCACTTTCTGCTATGCAAGCGTTCCCGATGCTTAAATACTCCGGCCATCCTCTCCCTATGAACGCTGGGTAATGAAATGAATGCAGGGCAGTGCGTTATTAGGACAGTGCACGGCTACAAGGATGTAGCCTACTATCATCCTAAATTAATCATTTGAATCTACTGTG
>JAHQVY010000305.1 GCA_019634095.1 Cellvibrionaceae bacterium | reverse complement strand
TTGTCTTGGGGTACCTCCACTGAAAAAACCAAGATGTTTTTTAATTTGAGTTTTAATGACCAGCAAGAAGTTTTGGCGTCTGATCGCGGCATTGCACAAACCCCAATACCCCGCGTGCCAAACTGTGGCGCCGGCTGTAGCTCGGGCACACCCCAGGGGCGCTTCAGTTTGGTAGATCCCAATACCGGCACCGAACTCGATTTAACGATTAATGACGGTGTTACGGGTATACCGGTATACGACCCGACTAACCCCGGAGGCGATTCTGATGACTTCCATGTGTTTACCAATGCAGATCGTTTTAATTTTGCGCCGTTTAATTTGGTGATGGCGCCGGTGCAGCGTGTCGGTTTCTTTAGTCAAGTGGTGCACTCGCTGTTTGACAATGTCAATCTTACTGCTAAAGCGCTGTATAACAATCGCGAGTCTACCAATCAAGCGGCACCGGAACCGCTGTTTATTGGCCCCGAAGCCGGTAGTGGCAACTTGATGGATACTATTTCTATCGATGCTAGCAACCCCTACAACCCCTTTGGTTTTACCCTTGATGCGGAGACTAATCCGTATTTTATTGGGCGGCGGCCGTTGGAAGGTGGACCGCGAGTATTTCAACAAAACGTCGATACCTTCTATGCCTCACTCGGGCTCGATGGCAACTTCACGTTTAATGAGCGCAGTTATTATTGGGACGTGACCGCGGTGCATTCAAAAAATCGCGCGACACAAATTAAAACCGGCGGCTATAACTCCGCTAAGCTGAAAGTGGCCTTGGGACCCTTGGAAGACTGCGAAGCAACTCTGGGTTGCGTACCCTTTAATGTTTTTGGTGGTCAGGGTGCGAACGGTGAGGGCACGATTACACCCGAGATGCTGAATTGGGTTGGCTTTGTCCAGAAAGATGTCAGTGAACAGCAGCTGTTTGACTTAACCGCCAATTTAAGCGGTACTTTGCTGGATTTACCCGCAGGGCCACTCGGTTTTGCTGTGGGCTATGAGCGTCGCACACAGAAGGGTTTTTTCGAGCCCGATGCGGTGGTGGTTGCCGGCGAAAGTGCCGGTGTGCCCTCTACACCCACGTCGGGAGAATACGATACCGATGAGTTTTATGCGGAATTGAGAGTGCCGGTTTTATCGGAGATGTTTTTAGCCGACAAGTTAAGTTTGTCTTTCGCTGCTCGCAGCGTGGAATACAGTACCTTCGGCTCGCAAACCAGTTCGAAATTGGGGCTTAATTGGCGACCTATCAGTGACCTACTGGTGCGCTATTCAATTTCGGAAGGGTTCAGAGCGCCGGGAATCGGCGAGTTATTTGGCTCGGATGCGCGCTTCGATCAAACCCTCAGCGACCCCTGTTCTAATTTATCAGAGGTCACTAATCAAAACACAATCGATAATTGTATTGCCTTAGGCGTGCCTGCCGACGGTTCCTACTCGCAATTTAATCCGCAGATATCCGTGACTACCGGCGGCAACAGCGAGCTGAAACCTGAAACCTCAAACAGTCAGGTTACCGGTGTGGTCTACGCGCCTTCCTGGGTGGATAACTTGTCTTGGGCCGATACCCTCAGCGTGGAAGTTAATTATTTTGATATCGAGGTAGACGATGCGGTTCAGGCCTTAGATGCAGAGGTACAGCTCGATCGCTGCGTGAATACGCTCGACGCAGTTTCCTGTGCCGGGATTAGCCGAACCGCCAGTGGCGTTATTAATGGTTTTGCCAATCAGCTAACCAATATTGGCAGCATTCAAACCAGCGGCTATGATCTTCGCTTTAACTATTTAAGCCCAGAAACCTCCGTGGGTAGTTTTACGGTGAACTGGAGCAGCAGCGTGTTGCAAGAATATATTGTAACCACGCCGACATCCTCGGGGTTTTCCGGTATCGATCGCGCCGGCACAGAACTGGGTGACCCGGAAGCGGCGTATCCAGAATTAAAATCAACCCTCAATCTCGATTGGCAAATGGCGGATTGGCGTTTTTCTCTAAGCGCGCGATTTATTGATAGCGTGAGTGAATCTTGCGTTGGTCTTAGTGACTTTCCCGGTTTATGTTCCGAGCCCAATTTAGACGATGATGAGTTATCGGAAAACACCATGGACCGAACCATTTACCAAGATGTACAAGTAACTTGGTTTAAAGACCGAGATGACGGCGAATTAACGGTAAGCTTGGGGGTGAATAACTTGTTTGATCAGCAGCCGCCAGAATGTTACAGCTGTGCCCTAAACGGTTTCGATGCGACAACCTACGACGTACCGGGGCGCTTTCTCTACCTGCGGCTCGGTTATCGTATGCGTTAATGGTGTTTTTTTGCCGCACGTGACCACCGGTTCACGCTTGGGGAAATCGGTGTTCACGTCGGGCAAAAAAAAGCAGCGAACGCAAAATCTGCTGCTGACAATTTGGGTTTATAGCTGCCGTGGGAGATTGAGTGGTTGGGCTCATATTTTGTTTGCTAACTGATCTGTTAAGTTGAATCAGAAATGTGCCAGTCTTACTCGGAAGCAGTAGGCAAATAAATGCTAAGATCTTGGAGATTTCTTGGGCATGGGTAACCGCCTCCGCCCCCGTGACGATTTTCCATGGCGGCGCTTGTTATACGTCTTTCCTTGGTGGCGAAGATGCGTGTAAAGATCCCCCCCAGCTTTTTTGTCGGCCCAGATATGCAAATAGAATGTTTCATAACTCACCAACTCGCCATTGGACTCGAGAAGCCAGCCCGACATTTGCTCGGGACTCCAATCTAGACGGAGTTCCGACTCAATAGGCTCGACCATTGATGGGGTCATTTTGGTGGGCTTCACGGCCTCTGCCGACGCCGCACCGTTTTTCTTTGAGATTGTTTATGGCGATACCCCCTTTCCTCAGTATTTCTACTCAGCTCTCGGCTAATCGTTGACTGGCTGACACCAATTAACTTCGCGATCGCTCTTTGGCTGTCGCCCCTTTTATTTAACCTAAATAAATCAGTTGGATCGTAGCGAGGGCGTTCAAGGGACTGAAATTAGCGTGAATTTTTTAACTTTTGCGGCAAATTCGTAGTCACTCTACGGGTGCAGCCGCAAAATTGAAAAAGCGCGTTAATTTCAGTTCATTGGGCGTCCGCAGTAGATTCAACTGATTAATTTAGGTTTAAGGCTGAAATCTGGCATCTTTGTTCATAGGTCAGCTGCTTGTATTTTTTTGTCATCACTTAATCTCTTGCGGGAGAAACAGGGCTGAATAATACCTTCAGCTGGCCGCCTTTCCTGCCTTGTGATGCACTTTGTTTTTGAGTTCAAGGAGCAGTGCGTAAGCAACGTTTTACTATACGTTTAGCGTTAGGATTTGAACTTTAGTTGTCAGGTTTAGATGAATTAGGGTTTTTAGCAAGGCGGTACTTACAAGGGGGTGAGGTATTAAGGTAACGCAAAATCGCCGGTCTATTTAAGGCGGAGCAACACCGCCAACGAAAAAAGGACATGCAGATTTAGGCCTAAACTTCAACCGCTACGGATATAAGTGAAACGTGGATATCCCTTTTCATCTTACTCGCGATCAGTTTACTTTTTTTGTTGTGGACTCTGTTAATCGTTATATAAGTGTTCGGTGAAAACAGAAGAAGTTCCCCGGTTGAGTGCGACAATTTGTCACGCTGTGCTTGCTTAGATATCAAAGTAGAATACGCAGCAAATCGACTATCTTCAGGAGCCACAGTGAATACATTCCTGCTTCAAAAAATCATGGTTTTATCTCTAGTTTTTGCATTAACCGCTTGTGGTGGATCATCAACCTATAATAACTCGAACGTTACCCCAACAGTGGTCCCAGAGGGCACAGATCAACCGAGGGAATTTAGTTTAAATTTTAGAGCGGTAAGCGGTGAATCGAGCGTAGACTGCGATAACATGTTAGGTGGTTTCGGTCCTGCTGAAACAGATTCAATAGGCGTGCGCGACTTACGCTTCTATGTTTCCAACCTAAAGTTCTACGACCAAGCGGGCGAAATACTTGATGTTGAGTTAGATAGCAACGAGTTTCAGTACAACAGTGACCAGGGTTTTGTTGCGCTTATCGACTTGACTAGCAACAGTTCCGGTAGCTGTGCCTCGGAAACTGCTAGCGGTACCGAGCGCACCAACACCACCATTAGCGGTACCGTAGAAGACCAAGTTATCGCCGATGTGTCTTTCGAGGTAGGTTTACCTCAGGCAATAATGAAAGCGGTTATTGCAACGCAAACGGAAGAAGATGCGCCAACGCCACTCAATGAAATGTATTGGTCGTGGGTGAGTGGTTATCGCCATTTTGTGTTCGATTTTGCGGTGATGAATACTGAGGGTACCTTCGGCGAAGGTTATTTACATATTGGCAGTCGCGGTTGTGGCGCTGCGGGTGAAAAGGCCTTGTTAGAAAAGGATCAATGCGATTTAGTGAATACTCCCAGCGTGATGTTAGAGGACTTCGATCCCGATGTCGACAGCGTCGCTGTCGACGTGTCAGCCGCTTTAGCAAGCGCAAGGTTTGCAATTGATTTACCGGACGGAGAGCAAACTGCGCCCGGCATTAACTGTCACTCTTCACCAACTCAGGCCGATTGCGCAGCTATTTTTGTCAATTTCGGTTTAGACATTACTACTGGTGAAGCGGATATGCAGGCTAACACGGTGTTTTCTAAAAGCGAATAAATAGCGGTGGTTCGGCTAAATGATGCGCGCGAAATAACTTGCAGGTTTCTATGCTGTAAAAGCATACCGCTAATTAA
The DNA here is from genome assembly GCA_019634095.1 of Cellvibrionaceae bacterium. Taxonomy (GTDB): domain Bacteria; phylum Pseudomonadota; class Gammaproteobacteria; order Pseudomonadales; family Cellvibrionaceae; genus JAHQVY01. Next base: position 4,703 of record JAHQVY010000305.1, on the reverse strand, counting down.
CCAATATGGAGTTGGCTATGCGTTTGTTGGGCGCGTGTTTTCTGTTGCTGTGTCTTTGCGCATGCAAAGAGTCTGAAACCACTTTTCAAGAAACTCAAAACCAGCAGTCGCTGCGGCAATTGCTGGAGTTACCCGACCACTTCCCTTTGCCCGCGGTACCGGAATTCAACCCGATCACTCAAGAAAAAATAACGCTTGGCAGGCACTTATTTTACGATAAGCGCCTTTCCGCCAATCAAACCCAGAGCTGTGAAAGCTGCCACTTGCAACATCTCGCTTTTAGCGATGGCGAATATACTCCCATAGGTTCTACCGGGGATGTGCTAAGTCGCAATAGCCAGAGTTTGAGTAACGCGGTTTACCACTCGACACTCACCTGGGCGAATAACAGTTTTTTTGAGCTGGAAGATCAATTGGAGGTACCGATTCGCTCCGATAACCCGGTTGAGCTGGGGGTAAGCGATGCGCAAGTAGATACAGTGTTGGCCAGGTTTGACAGCGACCCAAAGTATGTGGAGATGTTTAATCAGGCCTTTCCAAACAGCGCAAGCGGCGCAACCATTAATAAAATTATTTTTGCGCTGGCGAGTTTTTGCCGTTCGCTAATAAGTGCCGGCAGCGACTACGACCGTTTTATCGCGGGTGATGATAGCGCGCTAAATGAGCAGCAAAAACTGGGCTTTAGTTTATTTAATGGTGAAAAATTTGAATGCTTTCATTGCCACAGTGGTATTAATTTCTCGGTATCTTATAGGGATTCGAATTCCAATAGCGGCAGCTTGCAATTTCCATTCTTTAATAATGGTTTGTACAACATCGGCGGCGATGGCAGCTACCCGGTGCAAGATCAAGGCCTGTTCGATCTAACGTCGAACCCCTCCCATAAAGGGCTATTTCGCCCACAGGGTTTGCGCAATATTGCGCTAACTGCGCCCTATATGCACGATGGCAGTATTGAAACCCTGCGCGAGGTTATTCTGCATTATGCCGGCGGTGGGCGAGTTATTGAAGAGGGTGTCAACGCCGGCGATGGCCGTTTCAACCCGAATAAGTCGGGGCTGATTATTGGCTTTGACCCCACAGAAGAAGAAATTGATGCGGTGATTGCTTTCTTGGAATCGCTCACCGATTATGACTTTATTAGTAACCCCAAATTTTCTGACCCATTTAATGAACAATAATATTTTCAATAAAAAGTATTTGATGTATTGGTCGATACTCGGCCTATTGGTTTGCGATGATCTCGAGGCACATTCCTTAGATACTCAACAATTCAAAAATCAGCTAACCGGTCTAGCTGCATTTACTTGGCGCTCGCAAGAGCTGGTGGCAAACAATGAAGCTTATTTAATACCCGGCGCACTATTGGGTGGTGAGGCTTTACCGGATCATAAGGGGGCAACAGCGGATGAATTGCAATTGGCTGGGGTGTTGGCAACCGATTCTAATTATTATGTGATCGCCAACTTGAGTGCCCACCGCAGAGAAACACCGGATATAGAAAACCTCTATTTAGTTGCGCCGAATATAAGTTATTTGGCAAATATTAATCTTGAGGTGGGGCAGCTCACTACCGAGGTTTCTGAAATCGCGAATTGGCATGCGCCGCAAAGTGACTTTAGCGAGGCGTCACTATTAGCAGATATCTTTTTTGGCCGCCATTTCAGCGATGTTGGTTTGCGGCTGTCTCGGACCTTTAGTGCACTGCACTTGGGGGTTGAAGTGTTTAATGGCGAGTCGTGGCCCGCGAGCACAGGGCAGGGAAGTGCCTCTTTGTTTGCGCAATGGCAATTTAATTTTAACCTTGGGCAATTTAACTTTAACACTTGGGGCATGCAAAGCCAGGCAAAAAATCGCAGCGATACCCGCTATAGCGGGGGTCACAGCCATGGCGGTACTATTGTTACCTCACCCAGCACCAATTATTTTTTTGATGGCGAAACCAACAGCTTCGGTGCGCTTAGCGAATTAAACGTAAATTTGGGTGAGTTTAATGTTGTCGCACAATTTGAGTGGATACGGGCGCAGTCAGAGGGGGAGTTGTTTAGTGTCTCTCAGCGCTCGCTTTATGAAAATGACTATGAGGGCTATCGTGTGCATTTTTCGGTGGCTCGTAATAAACACCGTTTGAGTGTTCGCCACGAACAAGTGGCTTTGTTAAATAATTTCTTATCGCCGGTTGCGTCGCTGTTTCCTCAAGAGGCCAACCTTGTTAATAATACCTTCGAACCGACTAAAACGATTGTTGCTTGGTCTTATCAGCTTAATTCCGATGTGCGGCTGCGTTTAGAGGGGCTGAGTGAGAAAACGGTCAGCGAGCATTCTGAGGATAAATTTAACCTTGGCATTGTTTGGCGGCGAGATTTTCTTAAATAGCCCTAAATTAACCATTTGGATCGTAGCCAGGGCGTTCAAGGGGCTGAAATGCTTGTGAATTTTTAACTATTGCCGCTGCCTGTGGCAAATTCATATTTACTCCATGGGTTATCTGCAGAGGTGTAGTGTATTTCCGTAAGTTTACTTGAAGCAGTCGAGAAATTGAAAAAAACCTAATTTCAGTTGATTGGTGGTCCGCAGTAGATTCAACCGCGGGTCCAAAAGCCCGCCGATTCTCAAAGCAAGCCGCGATGGTTGTTGCCCACCCCAGCCTCACTTTCACCCTGGCTTTTACTCCTCAAGATTGCGGTTAAAGGTAAATTGAGCCGAGTTTTTACGCAAGCGGTAGAGAATCGCCGGCGGTCCTTTTTCGCTGCGCTTTTCGCCGGTATCTTCCAATAAATTTGCCGCTTCGATGCGTCGGCGAAAGGAGCGTTTTTGCAAGGGCTTGCCAATGAGTGCTTCGTGAAGTTTTTGCAGTTCGGGAAAGGTGAATTTTTCGGGCAGAGCGTAACCGGGAACCACCGAGTAAAGCGCTTTTTGCCGCAGGCGCTCGCGAGCGTGTGCGATAAGGCTTTGGTGGTCAAAGGCCAGTGCGCGCCGGGCGACTGTTTTTAAGTTGACCCAGGCTGCGTCTGCGACGGTGCTAATGTGCGGCGCGCAACTTTGATAACTGATTAGCGCACTGTAGCAAATGGTAATGGACCAGTCGCGCTTATCCCGATTAGCGCTGCCAAAAGACTGAAGCTGCTCGATATAGGGCGGCACCACGCCGGTTTTTTCTTGAATTTTGCGCAGCACGGTATCTTCGAGATGACGATCTTTGTGTTTGTCGACAAAGCCACCGGGAAGGCCCCATTTGCCTTTGTCCGGGTGGTTTTGTCGTTGCACCAGTAAAATTTTAATCACGTCTTCATGGAAGGTAAATAATGCCGCATCCACCGATACCATGGGAATATCGTAGCAACGCAGATCGTAGCTGGCGAGATAGTCGGATTCTTCAATGTCGTTCATAGCTTGGGCCTTAGGGGAAGCGCGCAGCATAGCTTTTTAGTGTCTTTTTGTCACTACTGCTTGACTCATTAGTGTCTTTAAGTCACTATAGCGCCAGTTTAGTGACTAAAAGACACTAATTAACAGCGGATAACACAAGAGGACTAGCGCTATGTTTGGACTGCGGTACTTCAAGGCAGACTCGACCACCTATGCCATCAAAACCGTCAACGGCACTATTAAACGCCAGGGCAAAGGCATCAGTTTTTTTTATAACAGTGCTACCACATCTATATCCACGGTGGCCGTGGGCACACAGGAAGCCCCATTTATATTCAATTTACAAACCGCCGATTTTCAGGCGCTTAGCGTGCAAGGGCAGGTGTCGTTTCGTATTGCCGACCCACTGCGCGCCGCGGAACTGTTAAATTTTAATCTGCAACAAGACGGCCTGAGCTATGTATCGGAAGATCCTCTAAAAATTGGTGATCGGGTGGTGCGCACGGTACAAAGTATTGTGCAGAACCGGGTACAAAGTGAAACCTTGCGCGCTGCCTTAAGCTTGAATCAAGCCTTGGTGAGCTTGTTGCAAGCGGCGCTGCGAGAATCGCCAACACTGGCCGCTCAGGGTATTGAAGTGCTCGATGTGAGTGTGGCGGCGATTAAACCGAGCACTGAAACCGCCCGCGCGCTCGAAGCGGAAGCGCGCGAAATGCTGCTGAAAGAGGCCGACGACGCGATCTACGCCCGCCGCAAGTTTGCGGTTGAGCAGGAGCGCACGATTAAGGAAGCAGAGTTGCAAACCGAATTATCGGTGCAGGAAAAACAACAGGAAATTCACGAATCCCGTATTGCCAATCAACGCACTTTGTTGCGCGGCGAAATGGAAACCGCGCGCGAGAAGCGCCAAGGCGAAATTGATGCGGAGGCGCAGCGCCGCGAACTGGTGAGTTTGAGTGCCGAAAATACGCAAAAACAAGCTGATGCGGAAGCGTATGCCATAAAAGCTCGCATGGCGGCCTTTACCACCTTGCCGGTGGAGAACTTAAAAGCCATGGCGCTTGCAAACATGGAACCAGAGCAAATGATGGCCCAGGCCTTTGAAAGTTTGGCGCAAAATGCCGACAAGATTGGCGAGCTTACCATTACGCCCGACCTGTTTGGCAAATTGATGAAGCCGAGGCGATCATGAATGTCCAGTCGAGCACGAGTGTCAGTCGCGATGCCCGCTTTGTGTTAGTGACGCGCAAAACCCGCCTGCAAGCCTTAGTCGAACGCTTTAATACCTGGCCGCAAGCGCGCTTTTATCTGGAACACAACCAGGTGGATGCGCA
>JAHQVY010000304.1 GCA_019634095.1 Cellvibrionaceae bacterium | reverse complement strand
GGGACAGGCGGTTGGCCAGAACGCAGCCCGCAGACCCCGCGCCGACGATAATATAGTCGAACGCGCCGATGTCGGTGGGTGTCGTCATCGCGGGCGGGCTGGGGGTTGGGTTTGGGTTTGTGGGGGGGTGAGCAAGCCCCGGCAACAAGCCAGCCCGGAGCTGTCCGCGCATTGCGCAAAACCGCTTTACCGAAACGTAGAGTATTCGAGCCGACGACAGCGCTATATGCGCACCTCGATGCCTTGGGCATGCAGATGTGCTTTGGCCTGAGCGATACTGTATTCGCCAAAATGAAAAATACTCGCCGCGAGCACCGCGTCGGCACCGCCTTGCAATACACCGTCGGCGAGGTGCTGCAAGGTGCCCACCCCACCGGAGGCAATAACGGGGATGGGCACCGCTTCGCTGATGGCACGAGTTAATGACAGATCGAAGCCGTCTTTGGTACCGTCTTGATCCATACTGGTTAAGAGTATTTCGCCAGCACCGTAGTCGGCCATTTTCACCGCCCACTGCACCGCGTCAATGCCAGTGGGCTTTCTGCCGCCGTGGGTGAATATTTCCCAACGCTTGGGAGCCTCCGCAGCGCCAACGCTTTTTGCATCGATAGCTACAACAATACATTGCGAGCCAAAACGCTGGGCCGCGCGCTGCACAAATTCCGGCTTGCGCACCGCAGCGGAGTTGATACCCACTTTATCGGCGCCGGCATTTAACATATTGCGGATGTCGTCCAATTCCCGAATCCCCCCGCCCACAGTGAGGGGAATAAACACTTCTGCGGCAATTTTTTCGACCGTGAATGCCGTGGTAGCGCGGTCTTCATGGCTGGCGGTAATATCCAAAAAGGTAATTTCATCGGCGCCTTGTTGATTGTATTTTTTCGCCACTTCCACGGGGTCGCCCGCATCGCGAATATCTGCGAATTGCACGCCCTTCACCACGCGGCCTTTATCAACATCTAGACAGGGGATAATACGTTTTGCAAGTGGCATAAGCAGCACCCAATTATCGTTTTACGTTTAAAAAAACCGGTTGCCAACCCCTGCTTAAGCTTGTACATAATTGTCGCAGTACGCTTGCGCTTCGCTGAGGTCGAGCTTCGCTTCGTAAATTGCGCGGCCGCTAATGGCACCGGCAATACCGTGTTGGGCTTGCGCCATTAGGGCCTTGATGTCATCCATGTTGGTGATACCGCCAGAGGCGATAATCGGCACTGAGCTCGCCTGGGCCATGGCCACAGTCGCTTGCACATTGACTCCCTGCATCATGCCATCTCGGGCAATGTCGGTGTAGATAATCGCACTAACGCCATCGTCGACAAAGCGCGCCGCTAGTTCGGTGGCCTTTAGCTGCGATACGTTGGCCCAACCATCGGTGGCCACATAGGCGTTTTTTGCATCCAGGCCCACCATAATACGACCAGGGAAAAGCTTGCAGATTTCGCGCACAAAACTGGGCTGCTTTACCGCTTGGGTGCCGATGATCACATAGTTAACCCCGACACTTAAATAGTGTTCGACGGTTTCGATACGGCGAATACCGCCGCCAATCTGTATCGGTAAATCGGGAAACGCTTTGGCAATTTCCGCGACCACTTCGCCGTTCACCGGCTGGCCGACAAACGCGCCGTTTAAATCCACCAAATGCAAACGTCGCGCACCTTGATCCACCCACTTTTTCGCAAAGGCCACCGGGTCTGAACCAAACACAGTTGAATCTTCCATAAGGCCTTGACGCAGGCGCACACACTGTCCGTCTTTTAGGTCAATCGCGGGGATAATTAACATGTACCATTCCACTGAATAAAGTTTTTGAGGAGCTGTAAGCCACTTTGATGGCTTTTTTCGGGGTGAAATTGCGTGGCGAAAACACTGCGTTTTGCCAGTGCAGCACTAAAGCACAGCCCGTATTCGCAGGTACCGGCAACACACTCCGGCTGGGTATCAACATAGTAACTATGCACAAAATAAAAACGGGCGGCATTGTCGATGTTATGCCACAAAGGGTGCTCGATGGTCTGTTCAAGGTTATTCCAGCCCATATGGGGTACTTTCATTTTTTCCGACACTCGAGCAGCTTGATTGTTCTGCTTAAACTGCGCATTGTCGGCAAAAAACTTAACCTCTCCCGGAAAATATCCCAAGCAGTCTACCCCTTGATTTTCGTCACTGCGCTGCATTAGGGCTTGCATACCCACACAGATCGCCAACAGGGGCTTGCCAGAATCGATAGTGTCTGCCACCACCGCATCAACGTTGAGACGACGGATTTCTGCCATGCAATCGCCGATTGCGCCCACACCGGGAAAAATCACATGATCGGCTTCGGCTATTTGCCGCGCATCACCGGTAACGCGCACATCGAGTTTGTCGTCTATACACATCAGAGCACTGGCCACAGAGTGCAAATTTCCCATACCGTAGTCAATCACTGCTATTTGCTTTTTCATAGCCCATACCGAACAACATTAAACATGAATGAGTGCAGTGGAAATACTGCAGGTATTTTTGCCGCGCGGCAAAGTGCCAGCCCTTAGAGCGCTCCTTTGGTGGAGGGCATCGCCCCCCCTAAACGCGCATCGACTTCCACCGCCATGCGCAGGGAACGGCCAAAAGCTTTAAACACCGTTTCAATTTGATGATGAGCGTTGTGCCCTCGCAGGCAGTCGATATGCAAGGTCGCCTGTGCGTGGTTGACAAAGCCCTGGAAAAACTCCCAAAAAAGCTCGGTATCGAAAGTGCCGATGCGTTTTTGGGTAAAAGGTACATGCATCACCAAACCAGGCCGGCCCGAGAAATCGATCACCACTCGCGACAGCGCCTCATCCAGGGGAACATAGGCGTGGCCGTAGCGACGAATACCGCGTTTATCCCCCAAGGCTTGCTGTGTTGCCTGCCCCAACGTAATGCCAATATCTTCCACGCTGTGGTGGTCATCGATATGGGTATCGCCCCGGCAGCTCACATTGAGATCAACCATACCGTGGCGCGCAATTTGGTCCATCATGTGCTCCAAGAATGGCACCCCGGTGGCGAAGCTCGACTTTCCGTTGCCATCCAAGTTGAGACCAACCGTTATTTGAGTTTCCAGAGTATCGCGCACCACGTTCGCGCTTCTTGGGTTTGGGGCAATTTCAGGCATCGCACAGCTCTTTCGGTGATAGTTTAGGCGCGAAATTATAGCGGTTTGAGCGTCTTCGAAGCCAGCCCAGCTTTGATTTCCGTCAACAGCTTATTCTTTGTACGAAGTAAACTGTAGTCAGTGTTCGGTAGAAGCCTGAGGAGACATAAAATGAACGAAGCAGTCTGGATCAGCGGTCTGGCGATGTTTGGTAGCATGGTGGCGATTGTTGTGTTGGGAGCAGTGGCCGGTGCGGTGCTTTACTGGCTGGATGCCATTGCAAGCCAAGACCGACACTAACCCATTAACCAGGCGGGCAGCGGAAAGCGGTTTTTTTCTGCCCCGCTATAAAACTATCGAATTTCGGGCTATAGTACTAATTAATTGCCAGGACAAAGATAGAGTTGATGACTACCGAGACCTCTTCTCCCAGCGAAAAACAACAAGATGAGCTGCCACTCGAGACCAACTCGTGGTTGAGCGGCTTGAGATCCTGGCTGGTTTTCGGTGTGATTGCCACAGCGCTGTACTTCGGCAACGTAGAATTGCAGACCTACCTTGGCAAACAAGCTATGCAAAAGGTCGGCTTTGCCGAGCTCACCTTGGAGCAGGCGCTCCAAATTGCCGGTGAGCAAAACAAGCTGGTGCTCGCCGATATGTCCGCTATTTGGTGCCCCTCCTGCCGCAAACTCGATCGCGAAGTACTCTCCCAGCCAATCGTCAACAAAGCCATAAAACGCGATTATGTATTTGTGCGCATTGAATATGAATCGGCAGCGGGCAAAGCTTTTCAAGAACAGTATGCCGTAAGCGTATTCCCCACCCTACTGGTATTAAATCCCGACGGAGAAAAAATACGCAATATCGGGCTTACCTTCGATAAAGACGAGTTTATTCGCCGCCTTTCGCTGTGAACCTCGCAAACATTAAGCAACGCAGCGCTTAAAAACTTGCCCTCACATCAACGCTTTGACAGACTGCGCACTTATTTGCCCAGCTCGGCTCAGCCAATAAATGAACGCACCACAAAAAAAACAGTTTTTTCCCGCTCTACAACCCCTACAAAGCCCGCTAAAAATTGCCCTTTTGGGTTACCGCAGCGACCCTCATGTTGGCGGCCAGGGAATCTACCTATACTATTTGAGCCGCGCATTGCACCAGCTGGGCCACATGATTGACGTGTACTCGGGGCCCCCATACCCAAAACTTGCAGCGGGGGTAAACCTGATAAAAGTACCCAGCCTAGATCTTTACGCCAGTGAAGATCACGTGCGCGCGCTGCGCTGGCAACACTTGCGCTCCTTTACCGATACCTGGGAGTGGTTTTCCATGCTCACCGGCGGCTTTCCCGAGCCCTATACCTTTGGCAGGCGCGTTTTGAAACGCCTGAAACTCGGCGACTATGATTTAGTCCACGATAACCAAAGCTTGTGTTTCGGCCTCTTAGAATTACAGCGAGCGGGTGTGCCGGTGGTGAGTACCATTCACCACCCCATACACCGCGACCTGCAACAAGCCTTACTCTGCGCGGAAAATTGGCGGCACAAATTGCTGATTAAACGCTGGTATAGCTTTCTGAGCATGCAACAAGAAGTGGCTGCTAAACTCAAACATGTAGTAACGGTTTCGCGCCAATCGCAACTGGATATCGAACATTTTTTTAAACGCCACCGCTCGCGCACCAAACTCGTGGCCAACGGTATCGATACCCATATATTTAAACCGCTGCCCACTGTGGTGCGCAAAACCAATCAGCTTATTACCACCGCATCCGCGGACCAACCTCTAAAGGGGCTGCCAATACTTCTCGACAGTTTCGCCGAATTAAAAGCTGACTTGCCGAGCCTTAAATTAATTATTATTGGCAAACTGCGCAGCGATGGCGCCGCGCAAAAACAAATCGAACGCCTCGGTTTAGCGCCACACATAGAGCTTTTTAGCGGCATTAGCACCGCGGCACTCGTAAAACTTTACGCGGAGTCAACCCTGGCGGTGGTACCCTCGCTTTACGAAGGTTTCGGCTTGCCATTGGGCGAAGCGATGTCTTGTGGCCTGCCGGTAATATCGAGCGACGGTGGCGCACTGCCAGAGGTAATCGGCAAGGCCGGAATTACCGTACCGGCGGGTAATTCAGCCGCTTTAGCCCAGGGCATAAAAACCCTGTTACAACAACCCCATAAAAGGCAGCAGCTTGGCAGCGCTGCCAGGCATCGGATTCTAGAGAAGTTTTGCTGGCGACAGGTTGCTCGCCAGCTAACAGCCTACTACCAGCAAATACTTTCGCAGCATGTTGACCCTTGACTTTTCCCGTTTAAGCTTGAACCAGAATATGCACGTGCTCGATTTGGGCTGCGGTGAAGGTAGACATGCACTGGGATTTGGCGCCGAATACAAAAGCCTGAACGTATTCGCAATTGATATTAATATTGACGACCTAAATACCGCCAACGCGAGAAAGACTCAGTTAGC
>JAHQVY010000039.1 GCA_019634095.1 Cellvibrionaceae bacterium | reverse complement strand
GGTATAGATAAACGTTTTGGATTTAGCGGCTTTGCCTACAAGGATTTAGCTAAGGCAGGGGAGCGGGGAGCGGCAGCTTTTAGCGGGGTGTCTATAGCACTGAAAGCAGCAGGCGGCTACTGGCCAAAAATTTATGCAACATTGGATTTGTGCTTAGCAATTTCTCGAGTATCGCTGAAGAGCACAGGTAATGAAGGATAGCCACAAAATAGCACCAAGCTCAATCACCTTGAGACGGACCGAGCGGGTAACTGGGTTAACACTGGCAACATTTTCGAGTTCGGTAGACAACGCATTAACTTGTTCGATAACCAATAAGCCCTTTGACAAATTGCTTAAGAGAATTTACCGAATCGTCCCATAATTCTATGGAACGATGCTTAAAATAACTTGGATTGTGGGCAGCAATTTTAACCAGGCCAGGCCTATACATTTTATTGTCATCAGCACAGTACACCGGCTTGCCCGTTAGCACACAAATTTCTTGCGCTTGAAAAACTTCACTCTCCACAAACAGCAGTGCTCCGCTATTCTTGTAGTAGTTGGCTTTGTGCTTACCGTGACACTTTAAGCGACGCCGCTCCTGTGCAGATGGCAAGTCAAGCATAATTAGGTGTTCGTACTCCACACCGTGCTTTTGCATCCAGAGTTCTGTTTCTGGCCGATATTTTTCTAAGCGGCTGGTAACCAAGGCGTGCACTTTAGACGAGGGTAGAAACTTAGGTTCGGCATTAAGAATAAAATCTCGATATTTTTCACCATCGTCATTTTGCTCTGCGGTAGGATCGACACAAAGCACGCCATCAATATCGAAACACGCTTCCTTTAAAACATGATGACCAAACACGTTCCATTCAAAAACTCTTGGCTGCGGCAAGTACTTCAGATAAAAATCGATACATTGTGGTGTGCGAGAAGCAGAATATACCGCCATAGTTTTAACCTTAGGCAATAATTGTTCTGGAATTTGCCCACGGGCCTGCTCCATAGATAGCCCCGTATTCACGCTGTCATCAACAATTAAGATTTTTTTAGCGTCATGTGGGTAAACAAGCTGATTTCTCGCGCTGCGTGTCGAGCCGCGCTTTAATGGCCGGTTATCGAGAAAGCTTTGAAAGTCTGTACAGCTTAGGTTCATGAGCATGGAGACAATATAAGCTGGCACCATACCACTTCTCGGCAAACCCACCACTAGATCCACATCGAGCGTCGAAATTTTTTGAAAGTCTTCCCGAATATCGCTGTTTAAATCAGCGAAGGCTTTATAATTCATTGACATGACCGTAGTTTAGCTTCCGGCAATAAGCGACAAGCAAATGCATTTAATTCACATACTAAGTAAAGTTGAATACTAACCGAAAATACGAGAAAAGCCTATGGCAAGTCAGTCAGATGAATCATAGCGCAGGCGCCTAAGGTACCAAAATCAGAGAATGTTCCACTTTTTTTGGGCAAATTATCGCAAGCAGCCCTGTACAGCTCACTATGCACGCTGCTGTTTCCCCTTTTGAGTGAATCTGTTGGTCCAGGGCCTGCGACAAGCGGCCAAATCAATTTCTTAAAGCACCCCATGAACCTGTGTACAATAAACCAACGATTAATTCACTCAGAGGTGAGATCATGAGCATCTTAGATAAAGCCAAAGAAATCGGCGACAAAGTCAATCAATCGATGACATCTTTTAGCAGCGACGAAGTTATAGCCAACACCATAGTAAAAGCGGTAGAAAAGCAGGAGAAAGTGAATCTGTTACTGAAACAGAAAGGTTGCAATTATCGGGTATCCGACATTGAACTGGGAATGGGAATTCCGCCATCCGTTACTTTCGGCGTGCGGCGGGAAAGCGAGCATACAAAGGAAGCTGAAGTCAGCTCCCCGCCTGCGCCGACCTCCCAAGAAGACGCAAACTAGCCGACTACTTCCTCGGCCCCCCCCAAAAAAAGGTCATGCATACAAAACCATGCGCCCAGCATGGCCGCAAAATAAACAGCGGGCTCACACGCTAAACAACAGTCCACCACCCAAATATTGGCTTAGAAAAATGCACGTTCTTTAGAGTAAGACGCCTAAGAGAATGGCGCCCGGCGTTAATGATCATTTTATGCTAAACATGCTCTATTTTTGTGCTGATTAAGGTAGCAGCGGGCTGCACAAGCTAAAACCCTACTTATTGACATAGAACACTATTTTTCAGGGAAATAAAAAAGAACTAAAAATTTTTAAAAAATTTAAAAAAAGGTGCAACCAAATCGGAAGTAGGCGGGTATATCTATGTGAAAACGGGCTCATTAATATTGCAAACCCGATAACTTTTGGTTATTTATTGAACTCTCAGGGGAATTAGAATGAAAGTACTTGTTTATACCGGCATAACACTAATTATTTATGCATTGGCGAGCGCTGATACTTCTAACCTGAGCGCTATGGAAGCACTGCGGGCTACCTCTGGCGAATACTTAAACTTACTGTTGATCGGCTTAGGTATTGCGCAAGTCTCCAGTATCTTATGTTTGATTAAGCCTAAAACCGCGAATTTGGTCGCCGCCGCTGAAATCACCCTGTTAATCTCTTCATTGTTACTCGTCCTAAACAGCCAGGTACTGTTTGTGATGGGTAACCTAGTACTGATGTTTCTCTCTAAACGAATTTTTGCAGAACCAGCAGCAGAGGCAAAAAACCACTCAGTACACGCTAAAGCCAACGCGGCTTAGCGTTTAAACGCAGCATTCCCCCCCTGATAAACCCCGGAGGCTGCCTGGCACCCCGGGGCTTTTTTCATCAGCCTCACGGTTTTCAAGCTCCCCCCCTAACGCCGCTCTAAGCAAAGAAAGCCTAAATCACTCAGCCGAATCGGAACGAGGGCCTCTAAGGCATGGAAATTACAGAGAATTTTTCACTTTTGAGGCAAATTCATCGCCATCTTTCACTTCTCACTCCTCACTTGCCACCCCTCACCCCTCACCCTAGGGGTGCACACAGAAATAAAAAACCGTATTGATATCTCTGGACTGGCCGTCCGCAGTAGATTCAACAGATTTTTTAGGTTAAAGCTAAAGTTTCTCGGAACCAGGCGCCAATAGCCACAATTTGCTCAGAACACACCGCGTGAGGCATGGAATAGATTTTTCTCGCAACTTTATAGCCCCGCTCAATTAAACTAGCCTCGTTGATACGGCTTAGCTCCACCGGCACCACCGCATCGGCATTGCCATGATGGATCAATATGGGTATTTCACGATTTTGTGGCGCCAAGGCAATGGAGTTTTTGGTTGCAAAATAGGTAGACAACAACAGCAGACCACCTAATTTTTTGCCGTAACTCAAGGCAGCTTCTTGCGCTACAGCGCCGCCTTGAGAAAACCCCGCGATGATAATTCGTTCGCTGGAGATACCCTCAGCGATCGCTGCGTCGATAAACTGCGCAATCGCGCGCGACGATATCCGCAGCTGCGCTTCATCGACTTTGCGGTCTATATTCATTTCCAGAATATCATACCAAGCCGGCATCACATGGCCACTGTTTATAGTCACTGGCATAGACGGCGCATGGGGGAAAATAAACCTCACCGCGCTGCTTGCAGGCAGCCCCAATTGAGGCACAACCGGCTCAAAATCATGGCCGTTGGCGCCTAAGCCGTGCAACCAAATCACGGTGGCATCGGGGTTTGGCTTAGTTTCTACAACGATATGAGGCAGCAGTTCAGACATTTGGCACCTGTGCTCGGGCGGCTCCGCTTGGTTTTTTACTCGACGCAGCATACAGCTCAGCACAATAAAAGCGCAAACGCAGAGGCTTATTGCAACGGCTTAGGCGCTTTAGGCAACCACGATTGGCAACATCCATGGAGCGAACTCGCGTGAGGGCCTATCGACACTGCAGCTTAGGCAAGCAAAAAAGTCACTGGAGGAGCACCCTTCAGTAATTATTGGAAAAAGCAATATCCTGCTAATTAACCCGTGACTATAACCCGACTTACAGGAAATCCACAGTGAATTTATCTACCACTACGCCGGTATCCACCATCCAAACTTGCAAAGTCTGCAGCCCCGCTCGATGGATTTGATGCTTGGTTTCACCAAGTGCCGCTGCTCGCAGCGTATTTAGCCCCCACGCCTTGCTGTATTCCTTGGAATAGACATCAACAAGTTTCGGTGGCTCGCCATTTAGCGATATCGCATAGCGCTGACCCGCCTGATCTGAACTAATGGGGTGAGTCGGTAAGGCCTGTGTCAAAATTTTAACACTGCCGGTGCTGATGCAGTAAAAGGTGTAAGTCATGGACGGGCTAGAAGTAAGCACTTGTTGCGGCGCGATGCTTTTCGCCCTCGACGGATACACGGTCATTGCATCTCCCGATGCGGCCGCCTGCTTGAGTAATTTCCAGCCAAGCGGCTCTACGTCGCGTTTTTCGCTGAACGCTTCTGCTTCTATCACGACACGGCGGTTATTTTCCAAAGCTCGCGGCAAGTTTTCGGGAATTGCGCTGGGCACCACAGCATCCACCTGCACGCGATAGCGCTTACCGGCGCCCTTGAGGGTAATCATCCCACTGACTCGGCCCGGGGACACTAATTTGCTCCAGTCGATTGTCACGAAAATACGGCTGTCGCCATCGCCCTGTGCTTGGCTCAATATTATCCAATCTTGATGACTACTCGCACGCCAGGCTAGCGCTCGAGCCCCCTGATTAAACACATCGATAAAATACCGTGAATTGGCAGGCTTATTAAACAACGGCAGCGCCGCCGTATGCTCATCGCTCAGGTTGGCGGCGGAACCCTCAAGCGCTGCGGACAAAATGGCTTGATCCGGCGCATTGTAGCTCGCCACGGCGGGTTCCGCCCAAAAACGCTGGGTCTCATGAGCCCAGCCGGGCAATTCTGCAGCGGACATCGGGCTCATCATATACTGCCATTTACCATCGGCATTCACCTCATTGTAAAACTCAAGCTCTTGCAGTAGCGCTTTTTGCGCCCGCGTCGCTTCAAGCGCTAACGGGTTGGTTGCAGCGCGCTTTTGCCGCGCCCACAACCGACTGCGCTCGGCAAGCAATACCTTTTTATTCACCAAATACGAGCTGCGAATGGGGAATAAAATCATCGCGTAAAATGCGGATTTATGTGCACTACTTAGTTGCTCGTAAACCGCATTCGCCCTTTCGTTTAAGTGGGCAAACTGATTGAGACGCTGCTG
>JAHQVY010000303.1 GCA_019634095.1 Cellvibrionaceae bacterium | reverse complement strand
GGGTGTGGCCTTTTCACAATTGTTGTCTGCGTCGAACCAGTATAAGCCAAAGTCTAAGTTATTAAATACTTCGTTTGAAAAATTACAGGCGAGGCTTTGGGTTGTATAAAAAAATAGTGATACTGCCAAAGGCAAACAGAGATGTTTTTTCATGAGTTGCTCATTTGTTAAATGATGGGAGTTTTAAATGAATCGCTTGGTTGGTGAGGGTGAGTGGGTTTATGTTCGCTTGCTGCTATTTTCTTGTTATAGCGAGCGAATTAAGGCAATTTAAAATTCTCCTTCTTTGTTAAGTAATTGCGGGAATTTTGTGGCAGCTTTACTTGAAAGTAGTGCCTATGTATTGCTAAGAGGTTAAAGAACAGGAGCGCAAGTGTAATAATTAATTAAAAATTCAAGTGAAGCTGACGGAGACTTTATAAATTATTTTTAATTGTGGTGGCAGGTGCTATACCTATAATGGTTTAAAATTTGGAATGTGGGGCAAGTTGCGTGGCGATTTTTCTCTAAGGCAACAATCGTCTGTCGCATAGCTGTCAACAATTTAACGTGTGCAGTCTGGGTTATTTCCTGGTTGCAAAACGAAAAGGATGAGTATTTGTTTGAATATTGCTAATTGCCCATTGCTCCAGCTAAGAAAGCGCCATTGGCTTAGCGGTTTGCTGGGCGATCCAAGCATTGAGATACAAGTCTTAAAGTGATCAATATCGCTATAACTACGGGTTCCATGGCAAGGGTTTTTTCGCTTAGAGGGCCTAAGCATAATGACGAAGGGGTCAATTGAGCCGACCATGCATTTACATAAAATGGCGTAAATCGTGATCTTAAAATAAGGTCATGCGATCCGGTAACTGGCTAAATACCCCGATTTCAATCAGTCATTCGGCCGTCATAGCTTTTCGCGATTCGACATTTCCGTTGAAACGCCCATCTTAGACATTCCTCAATGTATGAAGTGATATACATTGTGAAAATTGCACTTGTTAGGTGTTTAGGTGCATGCCATTTGATAGCAGTAATGGCTCTATCGCACAGGCAGGCTCACTCGCAGTGGATTTATCCTTAGACTGCCCTGTGCCGCACGGCGTTGCTGGATGGGGCGGCTAGGCCGCTTTTAAAGCATGAGGTTATTTAATCTCATGCTCAAGGGTGTCGAGGCGCAAATTACACGGTTTTTGTAATAGATTATCTTTAGTAAAACGCGCACACTGCGCTATTTAGCGAACATAGGCTGTATCTATCAGCTAAGCTTGGGGCTCCATAAGAAACCCATTTAACGTTTGACCATTAATTAGAGGATAAATCATGAGCATCAAAGTCGGTGACAAACTACCCGAAGCCACCTTTCAAGTGAAAACTGCAGAAGGTATTGACCAGGTCTCTCTGGCCTCGCTCGCCGCGGGTAAAAAGATCGTTATTTTCGCCGTGCCCGGCGCGTTTACCCCCGGTTGCAGCATGACCCATTTACCCGGTTTTGTCGTTAACGCCGACAAGTTGCAAGCCGCCGGTGTGGATAGCATTGTTTGTGTGGCCGTTAACGATGCCTTTGTGATGGGGGCTTGGGGCGAAGCGCAAAACGCCGAAGAAATTGTTATGGCTGCCGATGGCAGCGGTAAATTTACCCAGGCGGTTGGCATGGAGCTCGATCTTGGGGAAATGGGCCTGGGCATTCGCAGCAAGCGCTATGCCCTAATTGCCAACGATGGCGTAGTGAGCTACCTCGGGGTCGATGCCAAGGAAATTTCCGCAAGCTCCGCAGAAACCGTACTGGCAGAACTGGCCTAGACTTTAGGGTTCATTGATAACTGTCGATGATTCAGGTGCGGCCAGTGCCGCACCTTGCCATACCCAAATTTGGATTGTATATCAAGGTGCGGCGGCCAGTATTTAGCGCTCAGTTTGCTAGCGTTAAGTGTAATAAGTAGCAAGCGTAAATCTCCAAGACTATTTTTGAAGGCCGTGTTTTGAAGGCCGTGTTTTTAAGTTAGTGGTTTCCGCCGCAATCAATTATCCTAAATTAATCAGTTGAATCTACTGCGGACGCCCAATGAACTGAAATTAAAGCGTTTTTCCAATTTTGCGGCTGCACCCGTAGAGTGACTACGAATTTGCCGCAAAAGTTAAAAAATTCACGCTAATTTCAGTCCCTTGAACGCCCTCGCTACGATCCAACTGATTAATTTAGGATTATCAAGCACAAAAGAAGCACAAAAAAAGCACAAATAGAGTAGCGACCATGGCATCAGATACCCATAATAACCGTGGCACGATTCAACAAACACTCGATGATTATTTGGCACAGTTGCGTGAGCAGTCAGACCGAATGATGGGTTACCCGGCTGCCAGAGATTACAATTACGATATTATTAAGCCATTTCTGGACGTGACGATTAACAATTGTGGCGATCCCTTTGTCGCGGGGACTTACCGCGGCCATAGCCACCAATTTGAGTTGGAAGTGTTGGCGTTTTGGGCCGAGCTTATGCGCGCCCCGGCAGATAATTGGTGGGGGTATGTGACTAATGGCGGTACCGAGGGCAACCTTTACGGCTTATATTTAGCGCGTGAACTATTGCCTAATTCTGTGGTGTATTATTCCAAAGACAGCCACTACAGTGTCGCCAAAAATTTACACTTTCTCAATATGCGCAGCATTATGATCCGCGCCCAGCCCAGCGGTGAAATTGATTACGAAGACCTGCGCGAAACCATTCGCATCAACCGGGATGTACCGCCAGTCATATTTGCTAACATCGGCACCACCATGACCGAAGCCAAAGATGATTTAGCTAAGATACAGCAAATAATGCACGATTTGGTGGTGCCCAAATACTATATTCATGCCGATGCTGCTCTGTGTGGCTCCTTTGCGCCGTTTCTGAACCCAAGGCCAAAGTTTGATTTTGCGGATGGCGCCCACAGTTTGTCCATCAGTGGCCACAAGTTTATCGGCTCTCCGATTCCCTGTGGCATCGTGTTAGCGCTGAAAGAAAATGTTAACCGTATCGCTCGCTCGGTGGCTTATATCGGCAATTTGGACACCACCGTTACCGGTTCGCGCAATGGTTTAACGCCACTTATTCTTTGGTATGCTATGAAATGTTTTGGCCGCCAGGGCATGGCGGAACGGGCACAGCGCTCGGTGGAGCTCGCAGCCTATGCCCTAGAGCGCTTAAAATCCATCGGCATAAAGGCCTGGCGCAATCCGAATGCTATCACAGTGCTGTTTCCCGAGCCCCCAGCCGATATTGTCGCCAAGTGGCAGCTGGCTAGCGCTAATGGTGAATCGCATATCATATTAATGCCGTTTTTGACCAAAACCCATGTGGATGAATTGGTTCGCGATTTACAGGCGCCGTCGACACATGACACAACAAGGAGTGACACCGCCCGTGAAACAAATAAGCATCGTAACTAAACAGGCAGACCCGGTAACCGCGATTACTGAAATATTAGGCGCGGCCGGCATCAATCTTCTCAATTTGAGCCATCAACAAATGGGCGAGCACGGTTTTATCAGTTTGATTGCCGAGGACTGCGATCACACCTTAGCCCTGTTGGGTGGAGCTGGGTTTAAAGCGGTAACGGATGAAACCATTTTAATAAAATGGGTGAATCAGGCGGGCTCCCTAGCAGAAATAGCCCGCACAATCAGTGATGCTGGGGTTTCGGTTCGCTCGTTAACTTTGTTGGATATTAGCGCAGTCGACGATATTGTGGCCATTAGCTCTAGCGATAACGCGCGGGTTCGCGCTCTGTTCGAGAAATATGTTATCAACTGAGCACAGGCTTTCGCGAACAACTGGGGGCGATGAGATGCGATGGTATGCTGGGGAGTTTATGCGATCGCTATCTTGAAAAACGCCGAAAACGGCGAGAGCAGGGCGCCCGGGCAAGGAAGCTGTTCTGGGCTGATAATTTATGAAGCTAGGGTTTAGTGCGCAGAGAATAGCAAAGCCCCCGTCCGAAGGGGGGGCTTTGCTGCGGCTGTTTTTAAGGGTGGCCGGCGGGCATATTGTTCATCTTGCGCTGGATGTCGATGTCGTTGAGTTTTTTCGGGTCGGGCTTGAAGGTTTCGATAAGCTCGACTTCGAAGATCAACACTGAACCCGCGGGAATTTTATCGTTGTCTCGGTCGCCGTAACCGAGTGCTGGCGGTATGTAAAATTCAAATATACTGCCTTCGGTCATTAGTTTCAGGCCTTCTTTCCAGCCCTGTACCACACGGTTTAACTGGAATTCTCGCGGATCGTTATCGGGGGCAGTGGTGTCGAACACTTCGCCGTTAATCAGCTTGCCAGTGTAGAGCACTTTCACACGAAAACCGTCTTCGGGTTTTTTACCGTCACCGGGTTTTATGACTTTATATTGCAGCCCACTTTCTGTGGTGACAACATCGTCTGCTAGCTTGTTCTTATCGAGAAATTCGTTGGCCACTTTTTTGGCCTCGGCTTTTTTCTTCTCGGAGATAAGGCGTTTTTTAGCGAGATACTCTTTGCGGAAGCCATCCGAAACGGTTTGTAGCTCTTCAGGGGTGAATTTTGCCTCGTCCTTAATGGTGTCTTCGATACCCATCATGTACATATCTACATCGAAGGTTCCCTGTACTTCGCTAATATCGTCAATCACTTTTTTATGGCTTTGCGCCATGCGCGCGCCCACCGCATAGGCTTGTTTTTCTCCCTCGGTCTGCGGGCTTTTTATTGCCGGCGCCGATGCCGGTGGCTCTTGGTTACAGCCGGAGGTGACGGCGACGACGAGAAGCAATGCGGGCAAGCAGAGTATCTTTTTCATGTTCAACCTTATTCGATAGTGATTACAGTTCAGTGCTTATAGCTTTGGATTCCAAGACTCGCGCGAGATATTTTGGTTTAGTGTTCACTCGCCATAATGCCCTGGGTATTTGGTCTCGCGGGATATTAGCTCACTCATTGGCGAGCTATCAAACGTTGCTCGGGCCGAGGCAATATCGAGGTGTAAAAATGTGACTTTAGTTGAGTTACGGCAAATCGCTAGTACCGATTTGTGAGGAATAGCATAAGCGCCTTTTGTGCGTGGAGTCGGTTTTCGGCTTCATCCCATACCACCGACACGGCAGTATCTTCCATAAGCTCGGCGCTAACTTCCTCGCCGCGATGGGCGGGTAGGCAGTGCATAAATATGGCATTGTTATTCGCTAGGGCCATTAGTTCATGGTTCACTTGAAAGCTGGCAAATTTGTTGGCGCGCAGGGCTTGTTCATCTTCTTGCCCCATACTCGCCCAAACATCGGTGGCGACCCAGTCGCAGCCGCGCACAGCCTCTTCAGGCTGGCGAAATACGTGTACCCGGCCTTTATTCGCAGCGATTAAATCCGCATCGGGTTCGAAGCCCTCGGGGCAGGCGATGCGCAATTCAAAATCGCATTGCCTGGCTGCGTTGATATAGGAATGGCACATGTTGTTGCCATCGCCAATCCAGCACACGCTCTTGCCCTGCGGATCGCCGCGGTGTTCGACAAAGGTTTGGATATCTGCCAATAGCTGGCAGGGGTGGAAGCTGTCGGTAAGGGCATTGATAACCGGTACCTGAGAGTAGGCGGCAAAGCGTTCGATAATATCGTGCGCAAAGGTGCGAATCATTATGATATCGACCATGCGTGACAGAACTCGGGCCGAATCCTCCACTGGTTCGCCGCGTCCCAGCTGGGTGTCTTTGGGGGAGAGAAAAATTGCACTGCCGCCCAGCTGGCTAATGCCGGCTTCGAAAGACACTCGCGTGCGGGTGGACGATTTTTCGAACACCATGCCCAGTACCGCATTTTTCAGCGGGGTTGTGGGGTCGCTGCTGCGTTTGTGTTCAGCTTTCAGTTTGATAGCTTGCTTAATTAAAGACTTCAGCTCTCCCGGAGAGAGGTCTTGCAGGGTTAGGAAGTGTCTAATCATGGCTGTGCCATTGCAGTTGACTGTTTAGCGAAGGATTTAATAATAAGAGCCACCTTCTCGACAATTTCCCCGGCCTGGCTGTCGCTGATAATTAGCGGTGGAAGCAATCTGACAGTGTCGCCGGCGGTAACATTGATGAGCAAGTCTTGCTGTTTGGCGTCTTCTACGAGTTCAGCGCAGGGTTGCTGCAGCTGAATGCCGATTAATAGCCCCATGCCGCGGATATCTTTGACAATGGCTTCCCCTTCGAGTGCGTGGCGAAGGCTTTGAATCATGTCGCGTCCCAATTGTCTGGCGCGCTGGTGTAGGCCTTGATCGCGAATGGTTGTTAAGGTGGCGATTGCCGCGGCGCAAGCCAAGGGATTGCCGCCGAAGGTAGAACCGTGAGAGCCGGGCTGAAGTAACTCGGCTGCATGGCCTCGCGCCAGGCACGCGCCAATCGGCACACCGTTGCCCATGCCTTTGGCTGTGGTCATCACATCGGGCAAAATACCGTTGTGATGACAGGCGTAATATTCGCCGCTGCGGCCGTTACCTGTTTGAATTTCATCGAGGATCAATAGCCATCCTCGCTGGTCACAGAGTGTGCGCAACTGGTTGAGGTAATCGGCTGCGGGCACGTTAATGCCCCCTTCACCTTGCACCGGTTCCACCATTACCGCCACGGTGCTGTCACTGGCGGCGGCCTCTATCGCGGCGATTTGGTTATATTGCGCGTGGCTAAACCCGCTCACAAGTGGGGTAAAGCCGCTGTGGATTTTCTTATTGCCGGTGGCGGAGAGCGCTGCTAGGGTGCGGCCATGGAAACTGTTTTCGGTGGTAATAATTTGCGGCATGTCGATGCCGCGCTGGCTGCCATACTTGCGGGCTATTTTAATAGCGGCTTCGTTGGCTTCGGTTCCAGAATTGGAGAAAAACACCGAGTCCATGCCGCTCAACGTTGTGATCAATTCGCCCAGTGCGTTTTGTAGCTCGTTGCCATATAAATTAGAACAGTGCAACAGCGCGCCGGATTGCTGCTGAATCGCTTCGGTGACAGCGGGGTGGGAATAACCCAAGCCGCAAACTGCGATGCCGCTCAATGCGTCGAGATAGCGTTTGCCGGTATCGTCCCAAAGGTAAGCGCCTTCCCCTTTCACCAGTGTGGTTGAGGGTTTACTGTAGGTTTTCATCAGAGCCGTCATGTTTACACTCCCTCAAAATAAAACAGGCAGCTTGTTGGGCTGCCTGTACAAAACGTTATTCTAAAGCCAATATTTTACTTTGTAAAAGGTGCCGGCAAAAGCAAAAAGTGCCTGCGCCCTTTGAATTGCGCCTAGACTTTAAGCGAGCGCCGACGATTTGCCTGGCTTTGGCAGCGGTTATAGAAGATTTTTGTCGATCAGGCGACGCTGCGGCGGCAAACAGCGCTTGCTAGTGATGTTACGCTACGTTACATTAGCGCCATTTTTGTTACTGGACATAAAACTCGTCAATGTTCCGATTAATTCATCACACCCCGAAAAACTTAAAGAATGATTTGCTCTCCGGCACCACGGTGGCGCTTGCCTTGGTCCCAGAAGCGGTGGCCTTTGCCTTTGTCGCGGGGCTGGAACCCATGGTGGGCTTGTACGCAGCCTTTATGATGGGGCTTATCACCTCTGCTATCGGTGGCAGGCCGGGTATGATTTCCGGCGCCACGGGAGCCACTGCGGTGGTGATGGTGTCGCTGGTGGCGGCTCATGGCGTGGAGTACCTGTTTGCCGCGGTGATTCTGGGCGGCTTGCTGCAAATTACGGCGGGCTTGCTAAAACTTGGCAAGTATATTCGCATGGTGCCGCATCCGGTGATGCTCGGTTTTGTTAATGGCTTGGCGATTGTGATTTTTCTGGCGCAGTTGGGGCAGTTCAAGTTAGCTAACGCTGCCGGTGAATGGGTGTGGATGGAAGGCAATACCCTCTACATTATGGGTGGCTTGATTGCCTTGACCATGTTAATTATTCACTTTCTCCCCAAGCTTACCCAAGCAGTGCCCTCGTCCTTGGTCGCGATTATTGCGGTGACTATGCTGGTGCACTTACTGGGTTTGGATGCGCGCACGGTGATTGATTTTGTGCGCGATATGCTACCCGCCGAAGCGGCCGCTGCCGCGTCTTTGAAAGGTGAGTTACCCAGCTTTGGCATACCTGTCGTACCATTTAACTTGGAAACCCTGCGAATTATTTTGCCCACCGCGCTGATCCTAGCCGCTGTTGGGCTGATCGAATCTTTGCTCACCTTAACCCTGATCGATGAAATTACCGGCACCCGCGGGCGTGGCAACCGCGAGTGCATTGGTCAAGGCGTGGCCAATTCGGTGAACGGATTTTTCGGCGGCATGGGCGGCTGTGCCATGATTGGCCAGAGCATGATTAATATTAATTCCGGTGGCCGCGGCAGGCTCTCCGGCTTAACGGCCGCTCTGGTGTTGCTGGCCTTTATCCTTGTGGGCGCACCGCTTATAGAAATGATTCCGCTTGCGGCCCTGGTCGGCGTGATGTTTATGGTGGTACTGGGCACCTTCGAGTGGTCGTCTTTCCGTATTATTCGTAAGATCCCGGTGTCGGACGCTCTCATTCTGGTGTTTGTATCCGCGGTTACTGTGGTAGCCGATCTGGCTATTGCGGTGGTGCTCGGCGTTGTGTTGTCCGCCTTGGTGTTCGCCTGGAAGCACGCCCAGCACATACGTGCCGACATCTCTACCGATGAAGAAGGTATGAAAGTTTACGCCTTGCGCGGTCCTCTATTCTTCGGTTCGGTGGCAAATTTTAAAGAGCTGTTCAAGCCCGAGGATGACCCGGAGCACGTGGTTATTGAATTTCAGCGCTCACGGGTGAGCGACCACAGCGGCATTGAGGCGCTGGACAGTCTTGCCGAGCGCTATCAAGCCATCGGTAAGCAGCTACATATTCGCTACCTGAGTCCGGAGTG
>JAHQVY010000302.1 GCA_019634095.1 Cellvibrionaceae bacterium | reverse complement strand
TCGTTATTTGTGGCCGGCGCTAAGCCGCCAAAGGCTTTAATTAGTTCGTCTATAAAAGCACTTAATTCTGTGGTCATAATAGAAAAGTCGGCGTCAAAATCTTCAGCGGCGGTTTCACTTTGAATATCATTAGCTTGGCCTATAATTTCATCGGCGAATTTTAAGCGCTTTATTGCAAATTGATCGTCCAGAATAAAGTCGATCGCCTCGTTCCAGTTTAAGGCTACTTTCATGGCAATCATGCCGCTGTGAATATGGTTGATCACCTCTTCACTGGCGATATCGACGTTTTTACCGCGAATCACCTGGCCATCTTTGGGCGATTGCAGTTCGCATTCTTCGCCCAAGGTGAAGCGCCCGGATGCCTTGCCTTCGGTAAGCCACAGGGTAAGTAGTTGCGGCGCTACTTGTTGCGGTTGCAGGGGAACCGCGGGAAGGCTGCCCAGGGCTTCTCGCAAACTGCTAGTTATTTGTTCTGCGTGGTTGGCGCTACTGCAATTGGTGACGATTCGATTTTTTCGTGTATCGATATAAGCAAAATCTAA
This sequence comes from Cellvibrionaceae bacterium, assembly GCA_019634095.1. Taxonomy (GTDB): domain Bacteria; phylum Pseudomonadota; class Gammaproteobacteria; order Pseudomonadales; family Cellvibrionaceae; genus JAHQVY01. The sequence goes on along the minus strand of JAHQVY010000302.1, from coordinate 8,151 downwards.
AGAATCTTTGGTAAAGGCTTTGGGTAGCAAAGAAAAGATAATTTCTTCTTTTAATGTTTCGCGCTCTTTTCCGCTTACGCGCCGGCCTTCGGCAGTGCTTATTTCCAATACTTTTTCTTCTAAATGTTCCTTAACTACCGTGGCCGGGAGTATTTTTTCTTGGCGTTTTAAGCAGATCATTAAATAGCCGTTGGTAGCATGAACAAGTTCGCTGCCATGGCGGCCCAAAGGCGGAACCCAGCCGTGGCGCACGGGATCGATTTTACCGCAAGGTTGAAAGCTAAAGGGCTCTAAGGCCTCGTTAAGCGATTCAGGCGTAAACTCAAAAGCCTGAGATAATTGGTAAATGCGTATATTTTTAAACCACATAGTATGTCTCAAGAGTATTAATTTGATTGCAGCTAATCAACCATAGCGGGTGGTGTTCTGATGGAATCGGTCACTGGGAACAGAGGCGATATCAGTCACCAATTAAAGGGAGCGCATTATGAGTCAAAAACGCATTGACTTAAACAATCAATTATTCCGCCTTGTAGGCAAGATGTGACCCCGCTGGAGATTGGTTTGCGCCAAACTGGGCCCGCGAGTGGCGCGGCAATGCTTAACTTTAACCTAAATTAATTAGCTTAATGGTGGCGAGGGTGTGTAAGATTATGAAATAAAAGAGAATTTTTCAATTTTTGAGCAGGTTCGATATCGAATCCAAGTGGCGACCTAGGGGCGAAGCCACATACATGAAAAAACGCACTGATGGCGGTGCATTAGGCATTCGCAACCGATTCAAGGTTTTTTTAGGTGTTAAGCATAGCGCTGCTGGGCATCTTCCCAGCCCGCTTCCCAGGCAGAAACCAATACTTCGTCGCTGTAGGGGCAGCGGCACTGGTTTGCCATCATACCTTGTCGGAAGCCGGCTTCGTACACTTGTTCCAGGTGGGGCGTCTCTTCGCTCTGTGTGGGCTGAAAATTCGTTTGAAAGCTCGTTGCGTGTTGCGCTGCTGTTTTTCCGCTTAAGGCTACCCTTTGAGCAAACATTTTCCAGGAGCCGGTCAAGCCGTATGAGCGATGGTCATCGGTAATGGCTAGGTACATTGCCGGCATTAGCACGAGACAAACCAGGGTAGCAAAGAGAACGCCAAAGGCGAGTGAGATGGCGGTGGGCAGCAAAAACTGCGCTTGCACACCCCGTTCAAAGAATAAGGGCAGCAGGCCGAAAAAAGTGCATAGGGAGGTGAGCATCACCGGGCGAAAGCGAGCGATACCCGCTTCGAAAATAGCGCTGCTCAGTTCACGGCCTTTTTCACGGCATTCGTTAATATAGTTAACAAGTACTAAGTTGTCGTTAACCACAATGCCGCTGGCGGCAATCATACCCACCAAGGACCACAGGGTGAGGGGCTGGTTTAACAGCCAGTGCCCCATTAAGCAACCCAGTAAACCAAAGGGAATGGCCACCATAATTAACAGCGGTTGCAGGTAGGACGAAAAAACAATGGCGAGTAATACATAAATGGCCAATAAAGCCAATAAATAGCCGGTTTTTAAGTGTTGTAAAAGCTCTTGGCTGCGTTGCTGCGAGCGTCCCAAAGACCAATGCAGGGAGGGGGAGGCGGCCACAGCAGGCGCTAAATAATTGTTTTCGATATTTTGCATAATGGTGGATGCCCGGTTTTGCTGTGGCTGAACATAGGCACTGATTTGCGCCACAAAATGGCGGTCGCGCTTGGCGATAGGGGCAATTTTTCCGCGATAGGTAATATTGGCGACCGCAAGCAAAGGCACCGAGCTTTGGTCTCCCAGGCGGATGGGCATGTTTTCTAAGTGCCACACCGAGTTGCGCAATTTTTCTGGGTAGCGCAACCACACTTTAACGTCGTTTTCCCCGCGCTGAAACCGCTGCAGCTCTACGCCGTGAAAGGCTTGCCTTACCTGTGCGCTGAGATCTTCCAGCGAGAGGCCAAGCCCGCGTGCCACGGGTTTGAGTGTTAAAGCCAGCTGCTGTTTGCCGCCGCTCAGAGAATCGCGAATTTCGTACACGCCATCGTAGTTTGCCAGCCGTTGTTTCACTTGTTTGACAACGTCTTGGAGTTGGCTCCATTGTGTGGAGCGTATTTCGATACTGATATCGGGGCGTGGTGGAAAGAGATCGGCATTAAATTGCAGTTGCTCAGCTCCGGCAATATCGCCACCTTTTACGCGCCAGAGAGCGATAATTTCGTCGCCACTTATTAGCTTGTTACCGCCGTTAGTAAATTGCATGAACACCTGTCCGCTATGGTGGCGGCTGCCTTGTTCGCTGCTTTCGCCCAAGCGACGCTGCGTGCCAAGGGTGGTGTAGATATGTTGAATAAGCTCGCGGCCGTGTTCTTCGCGCAGCTCGGCAGCCACTTCGTTTGCGGCTTTTTCTAATTGTTGCAGCGCTTGTGTGGTGAGTTGCCTCGGTGAGCCCTCGGCAAAAGCCACGTTGGCGGTGGCTACCTCACTGGCTATGCGGGTAAATAAACTCACCGAAATCCAGCCGCCGTGCAGCAGCCCCACGTGCATAAAAAAAATGGCGACGAATAGAGAAATGACTAAATATTTTCGGCGCATAACATGAAACAGCAGCGGTTTATAAATGCCGTGGATAACCTGCTCCATGCCGCGAGAAAATCGCGCTTGGCAGCGAGCCCACCGGGTAAGGCGTTTTTTTGCAGGCGCCGAGCCCGCTGCGAGGTGGGAGGGTAGAATTAAAAAGCACTCTAGCAATGAAAACAGTAGCGTGGCCACCACCACTATTGGAATGGCACGAATTAAATTACCCTCCACGCCGGGTAAAAATAACATGGGAACAAAAACAATAATGCTGGTGCCCACTGAAAATAGCACCGGTTTGGCCACGGCTTGAGTGCCTTGCAGGGCAGCTTGTTTCAAGGGTAGGCCGCGGGCTTGCCGTGTGTACACCGACTCGCCAACAATGATGGCGTCATCCACGACAATACCCATGACCAAAATAAAGGCAAATAGAGAAATAAAACTTAAGGATTGATCCAGCAGCGGCAATAGCGTGAAGGCGCCCAAAAATGCCACCGGAATTCCCAAGCTAACCCACAGTGCCAGCCGGTTATTCAAAAACAACATCAGGATAATAAATAATAGCACCAAGCCGGTGAGGCCATTTTTAAGCAACATGGAACTGCGGTTGACAAAGTGCTCCGCGTTGTCTTGCCAAATGTGCAGCGTTACTTGCCCGGGCAAGCGGGCATGTTTTACAAAGCGCTTTAATGCGGTAGAGGTTGCGACAATATTTTCATCGGCCACCCGGTAAATATCCAAGGCCACCGCTGGCTGGCCATTAAAGCGCGCCAGTGTGCCCTCTGTGCCATTTTCGCCGCTGCCCGCTAAAACCGCGCCGTTTGCCGCGCCGCCTTCAATAATTTCGGCGATATCTTTTAATTGTAGTTGCGATCCGTTTTGCTCGGCACGCACAATAAGGGATTGGTAGTCGCGGGTGGTTTCCGCCTTGCCCAGGCCGCTCACCAGTACATCGCCGCTGGCTGTTTGCACGCTGCCACTGGGGAAATCCAGGGAGTTTTTGCGAATAGCTTGGGCCAGCTCATTTAAGCTTATATCGTAACGCCGCAGTTGCGAGGGCGAAACTTCTATAGAAATTTCATCGGGCTGAACATTGGCTAGATCCACCGTCGAGATGTCGTCTAGGGCTAGCAGTTGGGAGCGAATATTTTGCGCCAAGTTTTTCAGGGTAGCACTCGATAAAGGGCCGCTAATAATCAGCCGCGCCACTCGGTTGCGCTCAACCAGTTCGCGAATAATGGGTTTTTCTATGTTGCTCGGCAAGTCGCGAATTCCTTCCACGCGGGCGGCGACTTTGTTTAACACGCTATCGACTTTTACATTCTGGCGCACAGAAGCGGTCACCCGGCAGCGGCCTTGCTCGGACAATGGCGACACCTCCCGCAGGCCGGGCATATCGATAATTGCGTGTTCAATCCGTCGGCAAAGAGTTTTTTCCACCACTTCTGGGTCGGCTCCCGGGTAGGCAACCAGCACCGCAATGCGGTTGAGGCTGAGGTTGGGAACCAGTTCCTGGCGAGTGTTGGAAAAGGCCAGCAGGCCGGCGAGGACAATTGCTAAACACAGTAAATTGGCGGCTGTGCGATGGCCGTGAAACCAGCGAATAAGTGAATTCACTGCAGTGTCTCCCGTTTCGGTGGCTGCTGCATAACAAATTGAACGCGCATATTTTCAACGGCGCTTGCCGAGCCTTGCAGCACCACGCGCTCGCCATCTTGCAAGCCCTGTTGAATATACACCTGGTGCTTGCCGTGATATAACACCGCGACCTCGCGCAGTGCCAAACGTTCGCGCGCATCCACGAGCCACAATTGGTTTTGGTTGTGCATTACCGAGCTCGGCAACACCGCAATATCGCTAAAGGTGTTGCTGTGTATGGCAACGTCCACAAAAGTTCCCGGCGCCAACAGTGGCTTGGCTGCGGTGTCGCGGGTTTTCTGTTTTACTTGCACCACCAAAGCCAGTAGCTGGTTGTTATCTCGACCGCCGGTGCTGCGAACCAGTCGCCCAGGCCAGGTGTGCTGCTGATTGCCCCACTGCGCGCTGACTGTGGCTTTGGGCAGGGCGCTGGAGCTGAGCTGCGGGTTTTGAGAATCTATTAAAATATTGCGCCCCAGTAAATTTAATTGCTTATCGGAAATGGGTAAGCGTATTTCCATATTCTCTAGGGAATACAGCGTGGCCAGGGTTTCACCTTGGCGCAGGTACTGCTGCCCACTCACGTTCACCTGTTTTATTCTGCCGTTGAAGGGCGCCACAATGCGGGTTTTTTCGAGACGGTATTGTGACAGAGCCAAATCGGCTTGTGCCGCTTCCAACTGGCTCTGCGCGTTGCGTATTTGGCGGCGGTAGCGGTCGAGGAGTGTAGGGCTGTTTTGTTGACTGTTACTCGCCACAGAATATTCGGCTTCGATTTTATTTAAACTGAGTTTTTTGCTGTCGATTGCCGCGCGTTTTTTAACTATCTCCAGCTCAAAGGGCCGTGGGTCGATATGCAGTAATTCATCGCCGGCCTTAAAATAGCCGCCGTCGACAAAATATTGATTCGCCTGCTTTAATTTGCCACTCACTTCTGCCAATAGAAGCATTTGCGTTGCCGGCTGGGCGATACCTTGGACGTGGATTGGAATGCGTAGCGCGCTTTTTTTAACCGGGATAGTTTCCACTAGGGGTAAGGCAGCCGCGTACTGTCGGGTTTGGAGCTTGGGAGAATTGAGGGAAAAGATGAGCGCTAAAATTAAACAGCCAACGATGGCAGCGCCGAGGTAAATACTCACCCTTGAGTAGCGAGGGTTATCGGTTTCACGCCGCTTTGCGACCCGCTCTGGTACCGCTTTGTCGCGATGCCTGCCCGCTGGATTCAGTGCTGCAATATTATTTTTAATTTTTTTCATGTGTTTTGTGTCTATCGAAGCTGCGCGACACATTTTTACCCGCTTATTTAGCAGAAACGGACACAGAATATCCTAAGCTTCAACTCGCGCTTTCCAAGCCCACTGTGAATATTCCCTAAACGCTTGAGCTGTATTCCCGCGAACAACGATTTGAAGCAAACGGTATCATTTTTTATTCCAGGTAATAAATAGTGCGCTGAACTGCGGCTCTAGTTATGTTTAATGGGTTTAGTAAGTTCTATTGACGATTTTTATTAACCTATTAATAGCAAATAATACTCGTGTTTACACATGCTTTTAGGTTAGTCGTACCATTATTAATTAAATAATCTGTCTTAGCTCGGTAGTGGTTCTCGACATGAAAAACTATTCGAGTCTTCACAAAGCCCTTCGCTGCTGCATCCTATAACTTAGGCTCTATAACTTAGGCTTGGTTAACGGGTTTATTGTTGGCGTTTGTTAAGGGGATCGGCGGTTTAGATGGTTCGCGGCAGGGTGTTTTGAGATGGTGTTCCGAAACGAATGAATAGTATGTTCTGGAATTCGGCTTAGTCTGTTGGGCTTTGCTTTTTAAGTAGCCGATAGCTCGAATAAACTATTTCGTGCACTTAGGTTGGGGGTTTAGGTTTGAAGTATTGTCTCTGGCCGGTGTAGCTATCACAGTCTTTATTTATTGATATTTCTTTCTTTCATAGTAAACTGATATTCTGTATCATCTCGTTCTAAGGCTGTCCAGACATTTTGCCATTCATTTGTTTGCCCAGCGTTATAGGGAAGGGATGGCCGGGGGTTTTTCCAGGCATTCAAGCGTCGGGAAAGCTTGCATAGCCCAGGGAAGGCTTGAGCGGCCCGGACAATGCGCCGGGCATCCCTGGGGTGGAACTAAATTAAGTGCCATTCGTATATTGAATGAATGGTGAATAGTGCTATAGCCTTAAGCCAAAATAACCAAATGCTCTCTTGGCTTGCTCGCGTCTTTTAAGCTCTTCTGTATTTTGGTAGCAAGTGCATTGGGGATTTTTACGGTGGGCTTTAACAAGAGGTTTGAAACTGGGTTTTGTAGGTTTCTCAGTGACAAGATTTTTTACAACTCCATTCCAAAAATTCTGGTGTCGGTTTCGAATGCCCAAGTTACTGTGGTGTTTATCACAGTGATTAAGTGTATTGTACTGCTTTTTAACAGGGTGATTTTAGCGCGGTAAGTTTGTTGGCATTGCAATAAATCACTGAAAAAGCATAGGTTTATTTGCGCGCCAACACTTTCTATACCGGCTTGTTGCGCCACTCTATTTAGCGGCTGTTTGGCTGGCTATTTAAATTGGAATGGCGCTTGCTTCATTGTTGCCACTATCACGTAATAAAAAATCAAAGGATATCTAAATGTTGAAATCAATTGCTCTCGTTGCCAGTATTTTTTTCGTTGGGTCTGCAAACGCATCGATAATTAATATCGAATACCTATACGACGGCACCAGTTTAAGCTCCGTTCATGGCAATGAGCTTATTGGTACTGAATTGTCTGTAGGTGACACACTGAATTTATCTTACAAGGCGGTTGGCGATGATTCTTATTGGGACTTCTCCTCAATTTATAACGAGGGCAATGTCAACCTCGGTTTTGAATACCCCTCTTCCTGTGGAACTCGCTCAACCCGCGGTCGTTATTCGATGGCTCTGAATGGCAGTAATATAGTTTCGAAAAAATACAAGAGCAGCCGACAAAGTTGTATCCATGCTGGCCCCAATACTATCGATTTTTCATCGGTAACTTATTTAGATGAGTTTTCAATTTCCTATAAGTTGAAAGACTCCACTGCTTATGAAAATATTATTGGTTCCTATGCCAATAGCACTTGGTGGCAGGTGTGGGAGTTATTCGATGGCAACGGGGCGAGCTTTACCTATGTACCCAACGAAAAAGCGGCTGCAGTACCAGAACCTGGCAGCTTAGCGTTTTTGGGTTTGGGTTTATTAGCTATAGGCCTAATGAGAAGAAAGGCCACTGTGCAAGCCTAGTTGTTGTAATAAAAAACCGGGGCTTTGGAGCCCCGGTTTTTTTAGGTTTAGGGGGTTATTCGTAGCGCAATGCCTTCACTGGCTTGGCGCTGGCGGCAATCGCCGCATTCACACCAACGGTGAGCCATGCGATGACTACACACAGCAGGCTTGCCAACAGGGCCGCCACGATAATCCAATACCATTCGATACGATAGTTAAAACCCGACAGCCAGCGAGTCATAAAGATCCACACAGCGGGCCAGGCAACTACATTGGCGAACAACACCGGTTTAGAAAGTTGCCATACCAGCAAACCTACAATATCGCCAACGCCGGCACCTAGCACCTTGCGAATACCAATTTCTCGGGTGCGTCGCTGGGTAGCAAAGCTAATTAAACCGTACAGTCCGAGGCAGGCTAGCAAAACCGCCAGTAGCGAAAATGCACTGAACATTTTTGTTTGTATGTATTCACTGCGGTACTGAGCGGCGATCATTTCCGATAAAAATTGTAGTTTAACGGGTTGCTGCGGTGCCAGTTCTCGCCACAGTGATTCAATTTTTGCTATTAGCTTTGGCAACTCTGCATTGTGGTAGCTGATGGTAGCCGCTCTGAACCTTTGCGGGTTCAGCAGGTACACATTGTCGCGCACGCCAAATTTAAGAGAGCGAAAATGGATATCGGGAAT
>JAHQVY010000301.1 GCA_019634095.1 Cellvibrionaceae bacterium | reverse complement strand
CTCTCTGGCGTTCGCGCCATAGCAGTGCTCAACGGACTGTCGAGTACGCCTGCGCGCTCCTCAGTCGCGAACGCCAGAGATGACACGCTCATGGACGCTCTCGCTACGGATACTGGTGAGAAATGCGGGCTAGGGTCTGTTTTTTCAATTTTTCTTGTCGCGACGCTTGTCGCTACACAGGTGAGCGGGTAGAATGTGCGCCCCTTAGCAACCTTTGCGCTAACTGGCCGGGGGTTATTTTAATTTTAGTCGTCAAAAAACAACAGGTAGGTCTATGCCTTCAGTAAAACTGAAAGAAAATGAACCCTTTGATATCGCCTTGCGCCGCTTTAAACGATCTTGCGAAAAAGCAGGTATTCTGTCTGAAGTTCGCCGCCGCGAACACTATGAAAAGCCCACAACCGTACGCAAGCGCAAAGCTGCCGCTGCCGTTAAGCGCCACTTGAAAAAAGTCAGTCGCGAGACGCGCAAATTTAACCGCTTGTACTGATAACAATTTTTCCTCTATGCGCATCCCTGAGGCCAACACCACGATCAAACGCACCATCAACGATGCCATGAAAGCGGCTATGCGCGCAAAAGACAAGCCGCGCCTGGGTACTATTCGTCTGATGCAGTCGGAGTTCAAACGCATTGAAGTCGACGAGCGCATTGAATTGGATGATCAGCGCGTGCTCGCAGTGCTGGATAAAATGCTCAAACAACGCCGCGACTCTCTAAAACAGTACACCGACGCCGATCGAACAGACCTGGCTGCTCAGGAGCAGCTGGAAATCGACGTTATCAGCGAATTTTTACCACAAGCATTAAGCGAGCAAGAAGTGATCGCCATTATTGATACCGCTATTGCCAAAACCGGTGCCGAAGGCATGCAATCGATGGGGAAGTTGATGGCGGTTATCAGGCCACAGGTTCAAGGGCGGGCCGATATGAGCAGAGTCAGCCAATGGGTAAAAGCCCGACTCGGGTAAACCTTATTAGCAACAAGCCCTGCTAAGCGGTACACTCTGTGCCTATGTCCGGTATGATTCCCAGAACATTTATTGATGACCTTGTTGACCGAGTCGATATCGTCGAGGTTATCGACAGCCGTGTTAAGCTGAAAAAAAGCGGCAAAAACTACGCTGCCTGCTGCCCTTTCCACGATGAAAAAACACCCTCGTTTACCGTAAGCCCCGACAAACAATTCTATTACTGCTTTGGCTGCGGCGCCACCGGCAATGCGATCGGCTTTGTTATGGACTACGAGCGCACCACCTTTGTCGAAGCTGTTGAAAGCCTGGCCAAGTTAGCCGGTCTCAACGTCCCCAGAGAAATTACCGCCGACCCCAAGCGGCGCGAACGCGAGCAAGCTGAAGAAAAACAACGCAACAGCCTGTATCAACTGATGGCGTCGACCAACGACTATTACCAACAACAATTACGCACACACCAAAACAAGGAACGCGCCGTCAGCTATCTTAAGCGCCGCGGCCTCAGCGGCCAAATTGCGCGAGATTTCGGCATCGGCTATGCACCGCCAGGCTGGGAAAACCTCACCCAAGCCATAGCCACGTCCAATGAAAAACAGGATCGCCTACTGGAAGCGGGCATGCTGGTTTTCAATGAAGAAAAAGACCGCCTCTACGATCGCTTTCGCGACCGCGTTATCTTTCCGATTCGCGATAGCCGCGGACGGGTAATCGGCTTTGGCGGACGAGTGCTGACCGATGAAAAACCCAAATACCTCAACTCCCCCGAAACCCCCATATTCCAAAAAGGCAAAGAGCTATACGGCCTCTATGAGGCGAGACAAGCCTACAAACAACTTCCACGATTACTCATCGTCGAAGGCTATATGGACGTAATCACCCTATCACAGTATGGCATTCACTACGGGGTTGCCACACTGGGAACAGCCTGCGGCCTGGAGCATTTGCAACGGGCGCTGCGCTTTACCAACGAAATCGTCTTCTGTTTTGACGGCGACCCCGCTGGGCGCAAAGCAGCACGGCGCGCAATGGAAAACACACTGCCGGCAATGGAAGATGGTCGCCAGGCCAAATTTTTATATCTGCCCGAAGGCGAAGACCCCGACACTCTCATAAGACAAATAGGTGCCGATAAATTTACTCATCTAATTGAAACCGCAATACCTCTGGAGCACTTTTTATTTGATGAACTGGCTCAGGGGATCCATGTAGAGACCATGGAGGGGCGAGCGCGCCTGTGCAAACTGGCAGCGCCTTTGCTGGCACAACTCCCTACAGGTATTTATAAAGAATTAATGTTCAACCAGCTGGCCAAACGCACCCACCTAGGTGTCGACGCCCTCAAACAACTGCTGCAAGAGCTGCCAAAAACGGCCCCCACTAAAGACACTCACCCCCCCTTGGCAACAAGCAAGACTGCCGAAGCTGCCGTACCGGCTGCCATCTCAACCGGAACACCCCTACCAAATGCCGCTAAACGCAGCAACCATCAACCAGGCGCTGATGAGCTGGCCTTGGCGCTATTGCTTTATCAGCCCAACCTGGCTCTGACTGATGCCGATATTAATGATTTACGCCTGAGCAATCACAGCAATATAAAGTTATTGGTTGAATTAATAGATTTTTTAAAGCAGCGGCCCAGCTACAGCAGCGGTCAAATACTGGGGCACTGGCAAGGCACCTATGGCCTGGAGCAAAGTGAGCGCCTGCGCCACCTTTTAGGCAAGGGCGCAGTATTTCATCAAGCTCGCACCGTCACCGAAGGACGAGCAAACCATTTTGCAACAGAACAAGAATTTTCCGATGCCCTGCAACACCTTCAACAGCAGCAAGCACAGCGGGATTGCGAAGCCATTATCCAGCAGCTAAACGATAAGCCTCACCAGCAATGGTCTGAAACAGAAAAACAGCTCTATCTTAAAGCCATCGCTGCACGCAGCCTATCACCGCCTGAGCACAATCATTAAGACTGCGCACCACTGCCGCTCAGCGACTGATTAAAAAACCAAACACTGAAATTTGCATTTTTCAAAAAGATCGCCATCTATGGATAGGACAGCAACAGCCCCTAGCATAAACTTGCGCTAATCCGCTATAATGGTCGGTTTAGCGCAGAATTATCATATAGCGGATAAATCTATAGCGTTCGACTTAATTTTAAGGCTAATACCTGAATATTCCCCTCGAATGATTTGAACCCAAAAAGCCTCGCGCTTGCTGGGGAAATAAAGATCGGTTCGAAAAAAGTATGGCTCAGCACCGGCGGCTTTTTAAACGCAGCGCCTGCGCCGATATTTTGCGATACCAGGAATACTTGAATAATATCCAATGCACCCAGGAGCTTGCATGGCTGAAACACAACAATCCCGCATTAAAGAGTTAATTGCCCGAGGCAAGGAGCAAGGATACCTGACTTATGCGGAAGTGAATGACCACCTCCCCAACGATATTTCTGATCCGGATCAGATTGAAGACATCATACAAATGATCAACGACATGGGCATTCGGGTCTATGAAACAGCTCCCGATGCTGAAGAATTGTTGATGACCGATGGCGACGCCTCCGCGGACGAAATTGCAGCCGCTGAAGCGGCTGCCGCCTTGGCTGCAGTAGAAACCGAAGCCGGCCGCACTACTGATCCGGTGCGTATGTATATGCGTGAAATGGGTACAGTTGAATTGCTGACCCGAGAAGGTGAAATTGCTATTGCCAAGCGCATTGAAGAAGGCACTCGCGACCTTATGCACGCCCTGGCTTACTGGCCCAATACCGTTGAACGGCTACTGCAGGAATATGCCCTGATCGAAAAGGGCGAACGCCGTATGCCCGATATTATCGCAGGCTGGCTTGACCCTGCAGACCATGTACCCTCAGCGGGACCATCGGCCCAACAGGCAGCAGAGGCAAAAGATAAGGATAAAAACGACGATAGCAATGACGACGACGATGATGACGCCAATGACAATGGGATTGACCCGGAAGAGGCAGCCAAGCGCTTTGGCCTACTGAAAAAGCAGTGGCAAAAAACACAAAAAACACAAACCCAATGTGGCCGCGAAAGCAAGCAAGCGAATAAGGAGCTTGCAGCTCTTGGCGATATAGTTAAGTTTTTCAAGCTCCCACCTCGCCAATTTGATCCTATGTATATCAATGCACGCGGAGCCTTGGAGCAAATTCGTTACGAAGAGCGGCAAATAATGGCCCTGTGCGTACGCCAAGCCAAAATGCCTCGCAAAACCTTTATTAAAGAATTTCCGGGCAACGAAACCAACGAGGACTGGATACCCGAAATCGTTAAGAAAAAGCGCGAATACTCCGAAGAATTAAAATATATACAGGAAGAAATTCTACGCTCTCAGCGCAAGCTTATTCAAATCGTTGGCGAGGTGGGCCTGGAAATATCCACAATCAAAGAAATCAATCGCCGCATGTCTATCGGCGAAGCGCGTGCACGCCGCGCTAAAAAAGAAATGGTCGAAGCCAATTTACGTTTGGTAATTTCTATTGCAAAAAAATATACCAACCGGGGCTTGCAGTTTCTGGATCTGATCCAAGAAGGTAATATCGGCCTCATGAAGGCGGTAGATAAGTTTGAGTACCGCCGCGGCTATAAATTTTCAACCTATGCCACCTGGTGGATACGCCAAGCCATTACCCGTTCAATTGCAGACCAAGCACGAACCCTCCGCATTCCGGTGCACATGATTGAAACCATTAACAAATTAAATCGCATATCCCGACAAATGCTTCAGGAAATGGGTAGGGAGCCCACACCGGAAGAACTCGGCGAACGCATGGAAATGTCCGAGGACAAGGTGCGCAAAGTGTTAAAAATTGCCAAAGAACCTATATCCATGGAAACGCCTATTGGCGACGACGAAGACTCTCACCTGGGCGACTTTATTGAAGATAACAGTATTGTTTCTCCTGTAGAGTCCGCAACTGATATTGGTTTAATGGAATCCACTCGGGAGGTTTTGTCTGGTTTAACCGCGCGCGAAGCAAAAGTACTGCGCATGCGTTTTGGCATCGACATGAATACCGACCACACCCTGGAAGAAGTCGGCAAACAATTTGATGTAACCCGTGAACGCATTCGGCAAATAGAAGCCAAGGCACTGCGTAAATTACGCCACCCAAGCCGTTCAGATCACCTAAGAAGCTTTTTAGATGAATAAAAAATCTGTATGATAGCCGCTGCTTCCAAACCGCAAACAAGGAAAAGGAACACCTGAATATAACAACAAGTCTACTGCCAGCATATAGGCTATATCAAACTCAGTGAAGCAGCATCATAATGTGCAATAACCCCTAGTCAAACGGCTTAAAAATCGCCCGACTCACTAGCCGATAAATTAGGGGAAAAAGTTTAAATGGGCCTTTAGCTCAGTTGGTTAGAGCACCCGACTCATAATCGGTAGGTCCCCAGTTCAAGTCTGGGAAGGCCCACCATTTAGGCTTTAAAATCAATAACTTACAAATATCCTATTTATTTCCTGGGGTTTAAAATCACGTAGCCCTGATAACCATCTACCCACACAACACCCAAAACCTGCATAAACCCCAAAATTCCAGGGTTACACTGGGGTTACACCAAAAATAATTGCTACAAAATTTAAAGCCACGCTTGTACGCGCTACACATTCAGTTAATACACAACCATACTCATAAGATAGGAGGAAGGGGCTAAATATCATTTAGTAACTTGAACACACTTACCATTCCTTTAAATCCACATCGAAAAAACACAAATAATCACATATAATCTTACTTAAGAGTTGTGTTTACATAACTACACTTGGGGGAGAGGTATGAGACTAAACGATAAAGAAATAAGGGCTGCATTAAAGCTAAAACTGCAGAGCCAATCCACCAGACCAAAAGCAATTATTGATGAACTCCAAGTATGCAATGGCAACGCAATTGCAGATGTTGTTGCTTTGTATAATGAGGCGCACTGCTATGAAATAAAGGGGATCAGCGACAAAGTAGAACGAGTTCTTGTTCAGGGAGAATACTATAATTCATCTTTTAGGAAGATTACGCTGGTGACAACTGAAAACCATCTGGAGAAAGCTATTTCTATATGCCCCAACTTCTGGGGGATAATTTCAAGTACTGCTGGAAAATCAGGTGATGTACGCTTTAGACATATCAGAGGGGCAAAAACCAATCCTCACTTTTGCAAAGAAATGGCGTCATTAACCTTATGGAAAAGCGAAATGCTTTCAATATTAAATGAGCAAAGACTTCAAAGAAAGCCTAGAGAATTTTTAGCGCAATTAATCTCGAACAATAAGAAAAAAGTCGAACTTAGCAATCGAATCTGCGATCTACTAGTAGATCGGAAACTAACAAGCGCCGCTTGCTAAAAATCAGTAATTATATATGTGATGTGAGCATCTATACATGGCCGAATAACAGTGTTCACATAAGCCTGTGGAGGCTCCCTATTACTCTTTTTGAAGAAGTAAGCGTCACCAGCTGAATAGCTCGGCCCTCGATAGAAATTTTTAGAGCAAAGAACTGCAGCCAGGTCATAATATTGATCACGGCCTTTTGTTTTTAATGATCCTCCACGAATAAAGTAGTGCTGACCTTCAAATGAATATATGAGTTTCGCAGTCATACGACCTTACATTTGATCGCCAGGAATATTTGCATCCGAATAATCAGGACTAATAGTGGCATAATCTCCAAATATATAATCAGTAGTTCCTAAGCTTACAGCAGCGTTAAAGATTTCTACTTCATTTCGTTTAACATATTCTTCGCTATTTGAAGGAAGCACTTCAGCAACCGACGCAGGAATAGATGAGCCAGTCAACACAACTCTCCTGACGGAATATTTAGATAGGAACCCTTTAGCAAAAGAATCGACTTGTTTTGAAACTTTTCCGGCATCTATTCCAGTGCAGACCCTACAATCAAAAATTAAATCGATATATTCAAAACAAGAAAATACAGGACCTAAAAGGTCTTCTATGTCATCACTCACCACGTCATAGCTTTCAAAATCTTCAATTGTCACCCTAAAAGCAATAACCTTTGAAGATATGACTTTATTCTCTATAGCATCTACCACACTGCCCAAATGATTATCACTTCGATCAATTGATACCACTGGAATTAGTGGTAATCCCGAAAACTGGTCGAACAAATATCGATACAGGTGAGAACCACCTATTTCGAGGCTATCATCCAGGTCATAAATATCAAAATAAAACTCACTCACTCCAGAAAGGTGCGTAGTGAACTTTTTCGCAAGACGATCAATAGTTCCAGCCAAAGTGTCTGGCGTATAACCTCCATTCTGCTTCTGAGGCAAATCAAAGAATGGAACTATCTTACTAAGAATATTTACATCCAGTTCCGCTATTGCATGAACCTCATTTTCTTTGCTCTTCAAAAAAGGAATGTACTCAACTTGCATTAAAAATCATCTCCCTTACATCATATTCATTAACAATCTTGCTATATGCTGCATAATTCCCAAATTCTTTTCTTAGCATACCTGCCACGATACTTCGATGAATTCCCACTTGATTAGAAAAGCGATCAATTGCATGGAAGCCCTTGTTATATTTAGGCTCACAATTTCTCCAAACACTACGATCAACAAATGAATTCTTGGCTAATCTATTCGCTGCAATCTCAATATCATCATCAGACTCAAGGTCAAAATCATCTAATATTGGTGTATCTAGAAGATCTATATGAAGGTTTATATGTGAAAGCTCATGGAGTAGAGTAAACCAAAAATAATCTAATCTTGAATAGCGAAGGCTCATCCCAATTACAGGGTTACCTGAGCAAGCTCTAAAGACAACTCCATCTAGCTTCATTGAGGGGATAGAACGCTCATATACCAAAACTATTCCAAGCTCACCTAGGGCAACTCTGAAAAATAGATCAAAATAAGCGATAATAG
>JAHQVY010000300.1 GCA_019634095.1 Cellvibrionaceae bacterium | reverse complement strand
GAGGGCATTGAACACCACGAGCATGTCAATATCTTGATTGATTTCGGCGTGGAGTCGGGTCAGGGCTTTTTATTCTCAAAGCCCCTTCCCGCAGCCGCTTTTTTTGCACTTTACTCAAAGCACCTCAAGGCAGAGTTGGAACCGCCGAGCGAGAGCAACGAGCGAGAGTGAGTGGCAACTCGCGGGGCAAGTGATCAAAGCGATCTACCCTAACCTTGCATAAACCTAAATAAATCAGTTGAATCTACTGCGGACGTCCAATGAACTGAAATTAAAGCGTTTTTTCAATTTTTCGACGGCACCCGTAGAGTGACTGCGAATTGGCCGAAAAAGTTAAAAAATTCACTCTAATTTCAGCCCCCTGGACGCCCTCGCTACGATCCAACTGATTAATTTAGGATAAAGTTTTGGATCCCGAGGTATTGCCCAAGCCGCTGGAGCCTTCTCTGGGCGCAATGCAAGCGTTCCCAACGCTTGCATGCCTGGAAAATACCGCCGCCAGCCCTTTCGGATAACGCTAGGCCTATATGAATGGGCGAAATGCCCAAACAGCCTTAACTTCTGCAAGCCTTGTATGCTAAAGGGTTCGGGGCTTAATTGAGTGCCATTGAACTAGGGGCTACTTACCGGCGGCGTTTTTGGCGCGTTTACGTTCATTTTCGGCGAGTAGTTTTTTCCGCAAGCGAATATGGTTGGGTGTCACCTCCACCAGCTCGTCGTCCTCAATAAATTCTAAGGCCTGTTCCAGCGTATGTTTAATCGGTGGTGTCAGGATCAGCGCTTCATCGGTGCCGGCGGCGCGTATATTGGTGAGCTGCTTCGCCTTGGTGGGGTTAACCACCAAGTCATTGTCTCGCGAGTGCAAGCCAACAATTTGCCCCTCGTAAATTTCAGAGCCATGACCGAGAAAAAGCCGTCCGCGATCTTGCAAATTGTACAGCGCATAGGACAAGGTTTTACCTTTCACCATACTCACCAGCACGCCGTTTTGCCGCTTGGCAACGTCCCCGGTTTTCACTGGGCCATAATGGTCAAAAATACTGGTCATAATGCCCGAGCCGGAGGTTAAAGTAAGAAATAAGCCGCGAAAGCCAATCAAGCCCCGCGAGGGCACAATAAATTCCAGTTTTACGCGGCCCTTGCCGTCGGGTTCCATATTGGTCATCTCTGCGCGCCGCAGGCCCAACTCTTCCATTACCGAACCTTGATGCGCCTCTTCAACGTCGATCACCACTTGCTCGAAGGGCTCGTGTATTTCACCGTCCACCTCCCGCTGAATCACCTCCGGGCGAGACACGCCGAGCTCGTAGCCCTCGCGGCGCATACTCTCGATTAACACCGACAGGTGCAGCTCACCGCGGCCGGAAACAATAAACTTATCCGGTGTGTCACCCTCCTTCACCCGCAGTGCCACGTTGTGGATAAGCTCTTGCTGCAAACGATCGTTAATATTGCGCGAGGTTACATACTTGCCGTCTTTACCGGCGAAGGGCGAATCGTTGACCTGAAAAGTCATGCTCACAGTGGGTTCGTCCACTTGCAGAGGCGGCAATGCCTCCACGGCTTCGGGGTCGCACAGTGTGTCGGAGATTCCCAGCTTGTCGATGCCAGTAATGCATACAATATCTCCCGCCGAGGCTTGCTCGGTTTCCACCCGCTGCAAACCGTGATAGCCCATCACCTGCAACACCTTCGCTTTGCGGGTATTGCCCTCGTGATCGACGACCACTACCTGCTGGTTGGGCTTTAGCGTGCCGCGAGTTATGCGCCCAACACCAATTACCCCCACATAGCTGTTGTAGTCCAGGGCGGAAATTTGCATTTGCAAAGTTTGGTCGGCACTTACCTGGGGCGGCTGAACCCGCTCTACGATCATTTCGAACAGGGGCGTCATATCCTCTGCTAGTTGATCGGCTTCCATGCCCGCCACGCCGTTGAGCGCCGAGGCATAAATAATCGGAAAATCCAATTGTTCCTCGTTGCCGCCTAGGCGATCGAATAGATCAAACACTTGATCCACCACCCAATCGGGGCGCGCGCCGGGACGATCCACTTTGTTGACCACCAATATCGGGTTTAAGCCTTTTTCAAAGGCCTTGCTAGTCACAAAGCGGGTTTGCGGCATTGGGCCATCTACCGCATCCACCAGCAACAACACGCTGTCTACCATCGATAGCACCCGCTCCACCTCGCCGCCAAAATCGGCGTGCCCGGGGGTATCCACAATATTGATTCGAAAATCGTTCCAGCTAATGGCGGTGTTCTTAGCGAGGATGGTAATACCCCGCTCTTTCTCCTGGTCGTTCGAATCCATGACCCGTTCGGCTTCGGCGTCACGACGGTCTAGAGTGCCAGACTGCTTCAGCAGCTTGTCAACCAGGGTGGTCTTTCCATGGTCGACGTGGGCAATAATCGCGATATTGCGCAGGTTTTTAATTGCAGAATTGGTCACAGAAACCTCGGAATTTACACTACAAAATTTAGGGGACTTAATTGGCGGGGCATTATAGAGACTATGTATGACATTAGGTAGCAATATTCGCTCCGCCCTTATAAAGTGCCGATTAAAACGCTGCGATTGGCGATTCAGTGGCCTCACTAGTCAACATTGCTTACGCTCTCGACATGCCGAGGCAAGCCATTTGAGTGCATATCTTCACACTGCTAACGCCAACTAGCCCAAGACTAACCGGCATTCAACAATACACCCCGTCTTTCGCCAACAATAAAAGGACCGACCCCATGCCACAGCGCTACAACACCATTCTCGAAACCATTGGCCAAACACCCTGCGTAAAAATCCATAAACTCGCACCCAAACACCTCAACGTGTTCGTAAAAGTCGAGGCCTTTAATCCAATGGGCTCGGTAAAAGATCGCCTGGCACTGGGTATTATCGAAGCGGCTGAGCGGGCCGGCGAGCTAAAACCGGGCCAAACCGTTATCGAAGCCACCAGCGGCAATACCGGTATCGGCCTGGCAATGGTGTGCGCGCAAAAAGGCTACCCTCTGGTGGTAACCATGGTGGAAACCTTTAGCGTAGAGCGGCGCAAACTTATGCGCTTTCTCGGGGCAAAGGTGGTATTAACGCCCGCCGCGGAAAAGGGCACCGGAATGGTAAATAAAGCAAAACAACTGGCACAACAACACGGCTGGTTTTTAACTCGACAATTTGAAAACGAAGCCAACCCAGACATTCATTCGCTGAGTACCGCCGCTGAAATTCTACAGCACTTTAGCGACATTCCTTTACACTATTGGGTGACAGGCACCGGCACTGGCGGCACACTAAAGGGTGTATCGCGAGTGCTGCGGGAAAAAAGCCCCGGCACGCAAATTGTGGTGAGCGAACCCGATGTCGCGGCACAAATTGCCAGTGGTATCCCCCAAGCGCGCAATACCGACGGATCTCCCGCAGCCAGTCATCCCGCCTTTAAACCCCATGCTATGCAAGGCTGGACACCGGATTTTATTCCCAAACTGGTGGAGGACGTTATGCTGGCGAATAATATCGACCAGAATATTCCAGTGAGCAACGCCGAGGCGATGAGCTGCTCGCAACAACTGGCGCAGCAAGAAGGTATTTTTGTCGGCATTTCCGGGGGCGCTACTTTTGCCGCCACACTCAAGTTAGCCGAGAAAGCCGCCGCAGGCAGCAATATTTTATGCATGCTGCCAGATACGGGTGAGCGCTATTTATCGACGCCTTTATTTGCCAACGTACCTAGCGATATGAATCAGGAAGAGTTAAGTATTTCTCTCTCAACACCCGACTTCCAACTTTAAATATGCCAAGCGAGCAAAGGTTTGGACAAGCTTACTTTCTATAAACAAATGATATTGATTATTTATTGACCAGAAAAACCGTAACGGGCATACTTTGCCATGTCGCTGAAGGGAACAATCGGCGCACCGGTTAGCCGAATACCCCAGGTATCCAGCTCCCCGAAAAGGCAAACCCGCGGTAACGCGGGGACGCAACACCAGTGCCCAAATAGCGTTTATAGCTTACTTGGGTCGAACGGTTACCGAACGGAGTTGTGCTAAGTCAGAGTTCCAAACCTCTCTAACTTCCCACAACATTTTCTTGAGCGTTCTCAGGCATATTTTTAGGCCCGAGAATTACTGTTTACGCAAAAAGGAGATGAGTTATAGAAAAAACTGTTTATGGCAGCGCAAGTTCCCACCCCACCTCAACTGCGTTGCCAAGTTCCAGTTAAACCATTCACAACCGAAATTTGACCCGCAGCTACCTGCGGGTCTTTTTTGTTTCCAACACTAAACCACCGTCGGGAGCCCTGTTTGCGGTTGATCATGGGACACTTCAAGCAACTCGCCATTGTGATTTTTAGCAATCAACATGTAAATCGATGGGATAACGAACAGGGTAAACAAGGTACCAATGGCCATGCCGCCCACCAGTACGAGACCAATGGAATTTCGCGCTTCCGCCCCAGGCCCCGACACCAAAATTAAGGGAAAATGGCCCGCTACAGTG
This sequence comes from Cellvibrionaceae bacterium, assembly GCA_019634095.1. GTDB lineage: Bacteria > Pseudomonadota > Gammaproteobacteria > Pseudomonadales > Cellvibrionaceae > JAHQVY01. The sequence continues at coordinate 4,093 of JAHQVY010000300.1, read as the reverse complement.
GCAAAGGTGGTCATCAGAATCGGGCGCAGACGCGTCGACGCAGCCTCGCGCACCGCCACCAGCTTATTAACACCCCCCTCTTGCAGCTTATTCGCAAACTCCACTAACAAGATACCGTTTTTAGCCACCAAACCAATAAGTGTCACCAACCCCACTTGCGAGTATATATTCAACGTTGTGGTCCAGCCATTGGTCCAATAAGGTAAATCTGGCATGGGCATTTTTAAAAAGGTGAATAACAACGCACCAAACATCGCCAGCGGTACGGAACCTGCCAAAATCACAAACGGATCGCGGAAGCTATTAAATTGCGCGGCGAGCACCAGGAAAATTAACACAATCGCCAAACTGAACGCCGGTAAGAACTTATTGCCTTCTTTGCGCAATTGACGCGACTCTCCAGTGTAATCAATCGAATAGCCTTGGGGTAAAATCTTCGCTGCCTCATCTTCTAAAAAGGCCAGGGCTTGGTCCAGCGGCACCGTGGCAATACCACTGAGTTTTACCGCGTTGAGTTGCTGAAAACGGTTCAGAGAACGCGGCACCGTTTTGCGGCGAATTTCCGCGACGGTATCGAGGGATATCAGTTGCCCGTCGGGCCCCGTAATATAAATATCTTTTATCTGCTCTGGATTTAAACGTTCGACGCGCTTTACCTGTGGAATAACTCGATAGCTGCGACCATCAATATTGAAGCGATTGACATAAGCGCCCCCCAACATCACTCCCACGTCTGCGCCCACTTGCTGCATATTCAAACCCAGATCGGCCACCTTGTCGCGATCGAACAACAACTCCGCTTCGGGCAAATCAACTTTAGTGTCGATAATTGGCGGAAACGGGAAATTGCCGCTCTCGGCAGCAGCCTGTTGCAACTGCTCGGCAATCTTTAATATCTCTTGCGGCTCGGCGGTCGATGCAATCACAAACTCCACCGGAAAATCACCGCCGCCAGGTAAAGCGGGCGGGGTTACAGGAAACAAATTAATACCCGCAATTTGCATCAGCTTTTGGCTGGCTTCGGGCTTAATCTCAAACACTGACCGCTCTCGCTCTTCCCAGGGTTTCAACACCATGCCGCCAAAGCCAGAGGTAGGGAAAGTCATCTGAAAAGTAAAACCGGTTTCGGGAAAACTGGAAAACACTCGGTTGGCTTCCGCTGCATAAACGCTCGCTTGATCCAAAGATGCGTTAGACGATGCCTCAACAATACCGAAGATAACCCCCTGATCTTCATCGGGTGCCAGTTCTTTTGGCGACAACATAAACATTGGAATCGCCGCTAGGGAGATCAGCACCCACACCAGATAAACCGCAGGTCGCGCTTCCAGGGTCACATCTAGCCACGCAATATATTTACTGCGAACTTTGTCAAAGGCATTCCCCACCGCCTTCGCAAATCCCTTCTCCTCGGCATTTTTGCTGAGCATACGCGAGGCCATCATCGGGGATAGGGTGAGTGCCACCACGCCCGATATCGTCACCGCGCCGGCCAGGGTAAAGGCAAACTCTCGAAACAGCGAACCCGTAAGCCCCCCCTGCAAACCGATGGGTAAATAAACCGCAACCAGGGTCGCGGTCATAGCGATCACCGGGCCAACCAACTCCCTCGCGCCGAGCATAGCGGCTTCCATGGGGGGCTTGCCCTCACTGATATGGCGCTCACAATTTTCCACCCCCACAATTGCGTCATCCACTACCAACCCTACCGACAACACAATAGCTAACAGGGTAAGTAGGTTTAGGCTGAACCCGAACATTTGCATCAAAAATATGCCGCCAATCAACGACACCGGTATGGCGACCACCGGGATAATAACCGAGCGCATCGACCCTAAAAACAAGAAAATAACCGCCACCACAATAAGCAAGGTTTCAATCAGGGTCTTGACTACTTCGTTGATGGAACTCTCGATGTACTCAGTGGAATCCCAGGCCACCACAGCGTCCAAACCTTTTGGCAACGCCGATTGCATCCTTGCCAATTCCTCGCGTATCAGGCGCATAACATCCAAAGAATTCGCGTTGGGCAAGGGCCACACGCCCAAAAAGATGGCGGTTTTCCCCGAATAACGAACTTCAGAATCGTAGGTTTCGGAACCCAAAACCACATCGGCAACGTCCTTTAAGCGAATAATGGCGCCATTTTCCGAGCGCAGCACCAGCTCTTTAAACTCATCCACCGACGACAAGTTCGTGTTGGCGGATAAGTTCACTTGGATAAACGAGCCTTTGGTACTGCCCAAAGCGGCGAGGTAATTATTGCTCGATAGGGCCTGCCGAATTTGTACCGGTGTAATATTGAGCGCCGCCATACGATCTGGCTTTAACCAAATTCGCATCGCAAAAGTGCGTCCCCCCATCACTTCGAGACGCTGCACCCCCGGCAATGCCGACAATCGCGGCTGCACCACTCTCACTAAATAATCGGTAATTTGATTGTCTTTTAATATCTCAGAGCCAAAACTTAAATAGGCTGCGGCAAAGGCACTGTCGGCAGACTCGACATTAATGACCGGCACCTCGGCTTCGGGCGGTAAATCGCCCCGCACCTGATTCACCTTTGAAGTAATTTCAGACAGTGCCTTAATGCCATCGTAATTAAGTTTCAGGCGAACTTTGATAGTAGAGAGCCCCTGGGCACTTTGCGATGAAATATAGTCAATACCATCGGCACCGGAAATGGCACGCTCCATAGGCGCGGTAATAAATCCGCGAACCAACTCGGCATTGGCACCAATATAGGCGGTGGTTACGGTAATCACCGCATTGTCGTTGCGCGGATACTGGCGCACCGACAGCGAGCTTATGGCCTGTATGCCCGCGATAATAATTATCAAGTTTACCACCAGCGCCAGCACTGGGCGCTTTACAAAAATATCAGTCATAGCCATGAGATTTAGTCTTTGCCTTAACTATCTTCAGGATTGGGGGCGATTTCGTATTTGAGCGCTGTTTTATTATTCACCGCAATCGGAGCGCCATTGCGCAATTTAAATACCCCGCCACTCACCACTTCGTCACCGGGCTTGATTCCAGCTTCAATAGACACATAATCGCCTTTCGATGGGCCCAAACGCACAAATTGCTGTTGCACGGAAAGAAAGGTATTGCCGCTTTGCTCGTCGGTTTTTTCCGAAACCACAAACACCGAATCGCCATAGGTGGCGTAAGACACTGCGGTGAGCGGCACCGCCACAACATTGTTCGGTGTAGGCATTTCAACACTAACGTTGGCAAACATGCCGGGCATCAGTTTTTCTTGGTCGTTCTTCAGCGTTGCCTGCACCCTGACACTGCGTGTGGAGAGGTCCACCTCGGAATCGATTGCCGTCACCTCACCTTCAAACTCTTCGCCGGGAACCGCGTTGGAAGTCAACTTAACTTTTAAGCCCTGCTTTAATTTCGACAGATCTTGCTGTGGCAAAAAGAAGTTAACAAATATGGGGTTTACCTCCTGCAAAGACACGATAGCCTCGCCAGTACCGAGATCTTGACCCACGTTTATTTGGCGTATACCCAAGCGCCCGTCAAAGGGGGCTCGAATATTTTTCTTTTGTATGGTGGTGCGGATATTATCAACCTGTGCCACAGCACTTTTGTAGGCGGCGTCCGCCGAATCGTGCTCGGCTTTGGAGACCACCTTCTTTTTGAACAGCTCTTCAACCCGTTTCAGATCAGCCAAGGCCAGCTCCGCACTCGCCTTCGCGGCGCGCAACTGAGTTTGCTCGGTGCTGGTGTCTTGAGTAACCAGCACGTCACCCTTTTTAACCTGGGCACCGGCAGTAAAGTGGATGCTTTCCACACGCCCGGGAGTGTCAGCGGTGACCACCACCCCTTGCACGGCTTCCAGAGAACCCACTGAACTCAAAGTCGCTAGCCACTCTTGCTCAAATACCTTTGTGGTACTCACCACCGTGGGTGGCATCTGCATCGAAGCGGCCGCATCGATCAACGTTCGGATTTGCATCGCCTTCACGCCGAATACCGTTGCAAACAGCCCGATTAAACCAACGATGGCAACAATCAATTTTTTAGCCATAATAACTACCTACAAAAAAAGCGATTAAATTACATCCACACCGTAAAGCGG
>JAHQVY010000299.1 GCA_019634095.1 Cellvibrionaceae bacterium | reverse complement strand
ACTGAAATTAAAGCGTTTTTTCAATTTTGTGGCTGCACCCATAGAGTGACTATGAATTTGCCACAAAAGTTAAAAAATTCACTCTAATTTCAGCCCCTTGAACGCCCTCGCTACGATCCAACTGATTAATTTAGGATAATGCGGGAATGGAAAAGGGCGGTCTTTTGGGGTGTCTTGCCTAACGGTTTTTCATCGACTAATTTAATAAAAACAATGGTTTATAATGTTTTTTTAATGTTTGCTAATGCTTTTTCTAAGGTGGCGCTAGCACCCAAAGAGCACATCTTCGTGAGCAACTTCGCGGCCGCTTGATGGCGCTCGGGCAATGCAATAGAGAAAGCCGGCGTTATTATCTAAATAGCGGCGGCAATTTGGGTTGCGGTTTACGCGAGTCCCCAGATTAACCGAGGCAACAGGGCGTTGCACTCAGTGGTTGGCTAGGCGTAATTTTTTAAAATGCCTTCTAGCTTGGCGTTGTCGAATTGGTCTTTATCTACTTTTAGATAGAGGGCGGATTCTTCATGTACCCACAAGGCTTCAACCACGCCGGGAACTGAAAGCACCGAATCTTCTGCGGGACGCTTTTCTGCTGGTACGAACAGGCTAGACAGCTGGCGGGGATTTTCCATAAACAGTGCAATGCCCAGCCACGCAAGAGCAAGTAGGCTGCAAAACACCAGTAATACGTGGCTGCCGTAGCTTTGCGCTAACCAGCCGCCGAGCAAACCGCCAAAAAACGCACCCAAAAACTGGCTGGTGGCAAATAAGCCCATTGCAGTGCCCTTGGCGCCGGCGGGTGCCAGTTTGCTGACCAGAGAGGGCAGGCTGGCTTCCAAGGTATTGAAGGCGACGAAAAAGATAAACACCACCAGTAAAAGAAAGTAGGCGGAGTTTTCGGCGATAGTAAGCAAGGCCATGCTGGCCAGCAACAGGGCGATTGAACCCAGCATAACGGATTTTATTTTTTTGCGCTTTTCCGCCATCATAATTAAGGGGAACATAAAAATAAACGCCAGCAGCAATACCGGCAGATACACAGTCCAGTGTCGTGAGCGATCCAAATTCAAAGTGCCCTCAAGCATTGGCGGCACCACAATAAAACAGCACATTAAAATTAAATGCAGGGAGAAAACACCGAAATTTAGGCGCATAAGCTCGGTATTTTTGGTGGTGTCGCGGATCAGCGAGGGGATGGCCACCGACTCTCGCTGACTTTGCGACATGCGCTTCGGAGTGGGGATAAGACCGATAACAATACCAATACCGCATACCGAGAGGATTAGAGCGGACCAAAAAATAGCGGATAAACCGCCCTTTGCCGCTAGCAGTGGACCAATAATCATTGCCAGGGTAAACGATAAACCGATGGATGCGCCGATGACCGCCATGGCTTTAGTGCGATTTTTTTCTGAGGTTAAGTCCGCCACCATGGCCATCAATGTACTCGCAATGGCACCGCAGCCCTGCAGGGCTCTGCCAATTATTAGACCGAACACGGTGCTCGACAGAGCGGCGACCCCGCTACCCAGGGCAAATATTATGAGGCCGCCGATTATTACTGGCTTTCGGCCAACTATGTCGGATAGCAAACCCAGAGGAATTTGGAATACACTTTGAGTGAGGCCGTAGATACCCAAGGCCAAACCTAGGAGTATCGGCGAGGCGGACCCGTAATCCGAACCATATAAGATCATAACCGGCAACACCATAAACAGGCCCAGCATGCGGAATGAATACAGTAAAGCCAGCGACACGACTGCACGTACTTGAGTGGACAAAAGAAATACCTTAGAAAATGAGATCGAATTTTAGCAGAGAGTGGGCCTGCTAGTTGAAGCGCCATTAAAACTCATTGTGAGCGATCAACAGATTTAACCAATTCACAAAATTTGATACTTCTTTTCTGTGTTTAGTTCTTTAGTATTAGTTTTTGTTGCAAAAACATGCGGCTTAACGCATTTTTCTAGTACTCTGCAGGGCGGTTTTGAGTTACAATCTCTTTTGATTCTAGTAAAACAGTTTACTAGATACATTTAGTTTACAACTCTAAATATAACCCGGGCCCTTGTTAATTGTAATAATTTGCGAGTGCGGTCTATAACGAAATCAGGTATTGCAGTGTCTTATATAACAGAACCTGAATTAAAAAATTCGGAACAAGGTATAGCGCTTTTCTCTAATAATAGTAGCTTGCAAACCGGTTTGCTGGCGAAATTAATAGGTGAAGAGCTTCAAATTAATTGCGATGTCTATCGGGAAATAGAAGAGGTCCCCAAAGAGATTTCATTGCTGCTGGTTGATTGCAACGGACAGAACATTGAAGTACTCACCTCATTCATACGTGATGTTCACGACAAAATAGACGACGTGACAGCGGCTCTGCTGAACGCCGAGCATGACAGTGATCACGAGCGCTTGCTCGATTGGCCCTGCGTTTCCGGCCTGTTTTATGTAGACACCGAGCAGGATCAGCTCATTCGCGGGCTCCACAGCCTCCTCGACGGTGACTTCTGGGTTCCCAGACGATTGCTACATCGCTTCCTCGACAAAAACCGCAAAGCGCCTTCGAACTTTAAGCGCCCCAACGTAAAGTTGACCAAGCGCGAGCGGCAGATATTGAAGTTGATCAAAGATGGAGCAACTAACGCGGATATATCCGAAGCGCTTTCGGTGAGTGAGCACACGGTGAAGAGCCATTTGTACAACGTATACAAAAAAATTGGTGTCCGCAACCGTCTCGAAGCTAGCAATTGGGTTCGAGATATGGACGATTTGGATACTCTCTAGTAGCGCGACCCTGACATCCCTTGTCAGGGGAGGTCGCTCTTCTTTCTTTGCACGCCCCCAAGCGTGAATCTATTCGCTTTATTTCCTCGTATACTACCCAGCTTTCAATCTCCTAGGGACCCTTCACGTTGGAAAAGATAATTGTCCGTGGTGCACGCACTCACAACCTCAAAAATATTGACTTGCAAATACCTCGCGACAAGCTCGTCGTTATCACTGGCTTGTCTGGCTCCGGCAAATCCTCGCTGGCTTTTGACACCCTCTACGCGGAAGGTCAGCGGCGCTATGTAGAATCATTGTCCACCTACGCTCGCCAGTTTTTATCGATGATGGAAAAGCCGGAAGTCGACCATATCGAGGGGCTTAGTCCCGCCATCTCTATCGAGCAAAAGTCCACTTCCCACAATCCTCGCTCCACCGTGGGGACTATCACCGAAATTTACGATTATTTGCGGCTGCTGTTTGCCCGAGTCGGCGAGCCTCGCTGTCCTGAGCATGGTCAACCGCTGGTGGCGCAAACCGTATCGCAAATGGTGGATCAGGTGCTGCAGTACGGCGACACGGTGAAGTTGATGTTGTTGGCACCGGTGGTGCGCGATCGCAAGGGGGAGCATTTGCATGTGTTTGAATCCCTACTGCGCGATGGTTTTATTCGTGCCAGGGTAGATGGTTTGGTGGTAGACCTGGACGACGCCCCCAAACTGGATAAGCGTAAGAAACACAGTATTGAGGTGGTGGTAGATCGCTTTAAAGTCAGGCCCGATTTAAAGCAGCGTTTGGCCGAATCGTTTGAGACCGCCATCAACTTGTCCGATGGCATTGTGGTAATTGCCGACATGGACGGCGAGCTCCCAGAACAAGCATTTTCGGCGCGCCATGCCTGCCCTGTGTGCGATTTCTCGCTCACAGAATTGGAACCACGTATTTTTTCTTTTAATAACCCCGCAGGTGCTTGCTCAGGCTGCGATGGCCTTGGCGTGAAGCAATTTTTTTCAGAAGATAAGGTGATCCAGGATTCCGATGCCGGCTTGTCGCAAGGAGCCATTCGCGGTTGGGACAAGCGCAACTTATATTATTTCCACATGCTCAAATCGATAGCCGGGCATTATGGTTTCGATGTCGATAAAGAGTGGAAGCGTCTCACCAAAAAGCACAAAAATATTATTCTTTATGGCTCCGGTGACGAGGTGATCGACTTTAGTTACGTTAATGATCGCGGCGATGTCTACCATCGCAGTCACGCATTCGAGGGTATTATTCCGAATATGGAGCGCCGTTATAGGGATACCGATTCCACGGCGGTGCGCGAGGAGCTCGCTAAGTATTTATCGTCCATGAGCTGCCCCGATTGCGGTGGCACTCGCCTGCGGGAAGAGGCGCGCAACGTTTTTATCGACGACTTAACCCTGCCGCAAATTACCGAAATGCCGGTTGGCGATGCCTTCGGCTACTTTGGCAAGCTAAAGTTCAGTGGCGGCAAAAAGGAAGTGGCTGACAAAATACTCAAAGAATTGCGCGATCGATTTCGTTTTTTGGTTGATGTCGGGCTGAATTATCTCACTTTAAATCGCAGCGCCGATACCCTCTCTGGCGGTGAAGCACAACGCATTCGCTTGGCCAGCCAGATTGGTGCCGGTTTGGTGGGGGTGATGTACATTCTTGATGAACCTTCCATTGGATTACACCAACGGGATAATCAACGTTTACTAAATACCTTGACCCATCTGCGCGACTTGGGCAACACCGTGATTGTCGTGGAGCACGATGAAGATGCCATACGTACCGCCGATTACATTATTGATGTCGGTCCAGGGGCGGGGGTGCACGGCGGGGAAATTGTCGCCCAGGGCAGTTATTCGCAGATACTAAAATCGAAACAGTCTGTCACTGGCGCTTTCCTCTCTGGCAAGCGCGAGATTCAAGTGCCCAGCAAGCGCCACAAAAATGAGCCTGAGAAACAAATTGTTCTCACCGCTGCCAGCGGCAATAATTTACAAGCGGTTGACGTGAGTTTTCCTCTGGGTTTAATGACATGCGTTACCGGGGTGTCGGGTTCCGGTAAATCGACCCTTATCAACGCCACGCTTTATCCTTTGGCGGCCACCGCGCTGAACAACGCCTCCACCCTGGATGCCGCCAGCTACGGTGGGATTAGCGGGCTAGAGTTGCTCGATAAATGCGTCGATATCGATCAGAGTCCGATCGGTCGCACGCCCCGTTCTAATCCAGCCACCTACACCGGTATCTTCACCCCGGTGCGCGAGTTGTTCGCCGGTACCCAGGAAGCGCGCTCTAGGGGCTATAAAGCCGGCCGCTTCAGTTTTAACGTTAAAGGGGGCCGCTGCGAAGCGTGCCAAGGTGATGGCGTGGTAAAAGTGGAAATGCATTTTTTACCCGATGTTTACGTTCCCTGCGATGTATGCAAGGGCAAGCGCTATAACCGAGAAACACTCGATATTAAATACAAGGGCAAAAGCATTCACGAAGTGCTGGATCTCACCGTGGAGGATGCGCGCCAGTTCTTCGATGCGATTCCCAGTATCGCCCGCAAACTGCAAACATTGATTGATGTGGGCCTTTCTTATATTCGCCTGGGGCAGGCTGCCACCACGCTCTCCGGTGGCGAGGCTCAGCGGGTTAAATTGGCCAAAGAACTCTCTAAACGCGATACCGGGCAAACTTTGTATATTTTGGATGAGCCCACCACCGGCTTGCATTTTCATGATATTGAGCAGCTGTTGGCAGTGTTACACCGTTTGCGCGATCACGGCAATACGATTATCGTGATTGAACACAATTTGGATGTGGTAAAAACTGCGGACTGGATTGTCGATTTGGGTCCAGAGGGTGGCAGTGGTGGCGGTCAAATTATCGCAACCGGCACACCAGAACAGGTAGCAAAAAACAAGAAGTCCTATACCGGAAAATATTTAAAGCCACTTTTGGGTAGTGCGCGAAAAGTCGCCAGTTAGTGAGTTTGGCTATTGCGTCACTTGTCAGCCGAGTCGCGTAGCTTGCCGGCGCAAGCGCTGGTGCACAGCCGGTGATGCCGAACTCAGGGGCTTACTGAGTTTGCATCGGTAGGCTGCGAATTTTTTCACTGCCATTGAGCAGTTCATCGAGTGTCAGCTGGTAACTGCCAGCAAAAATTTCTAGGAATGCATCCACTTCTGGCAGTTGGAAGTTTTTTAGGCGGGCGGCTATATCTTCAGCGGCCTTGGTAAATTCGTGGTTACCGGCTTTCAGTTCAGCTTGGCATTTTAAATAGGCGGCAATAGTATCTGCTCCCTTAATTAAGCGCTGGACATCTTTCGCGATATTCTTAGACACAATTAAATTGTCGAAAGACTCGCGGATGTCATCGGGCAATAAATTAATTAATTCTTTCTCCGCCTGAAGTTCCACATCTTTAAAGGCTTTTTGCATGCCCTTTGAATGGTATTTTATAGGGGTTGGCAAGTCACCGGTGATGACTTCCGATACATCGTGGTAGAGTGCAGTGGTCGCCACTAGGTTTGCATCGTACTGCCGATTAAAACGCTTGTTGCCAATCAAGGCCATTACGTGGGCGATAGTGGCTACCTCCCAACTGTGCTCCATAACATTTTCTGGGATCGCATTGCGCTTTAGGCCCCAGCGAAGAATCCAGCGGATTTTGCTAATGTATGCAAAGAAGTGGCTTGTTTGCGGCATTTTGTTTCCTGGGTTTACGGTGGGAGGCAGTCACGGCTTTTTAAGTGTGGTGGCTTTGATTTTGGCTGCTGCAACTTGCTAACTATGGCAAGCTAGCTAGCATAAGCGGGCAGGGCCTGGGTTTTTCGCGGCCCTTTGTCCGGCAGTGCGGAGCGCAGCTAAAGCACTTAACTACGCTTTTTATCTTAACAGTGTAAATTGTCAATGCAAGTGCGTACTCAAGTTAATTAAACGGGTCTTTTGTCGGCCCCATTCTAGAATGTGAGTGCATTATAAACACTTGCGCCAGCCAAGTTTTGCAGCGTTTTTCGGGCGATAGGAAAGGGCGTTAGACAGGGGCGATAAATATCGTTCGCCGTGCCCACCCTCGCGCAAAGCGACAGCAATTCTTTTTGACGCTGGGGCGATACTGACGAATCGTTCCACTCAAATATGGACAGTCTGTCACTCCGTGTGGCGATGCAATAGGAGATGATGTAACATATCTTTATTGTGGTGTGTTAGGCATTTGTAGTTTTAGTCGGCCGGTTTTGTTCGGCGGGAATTTTTACTGTCAGCCAATCGCCACTTTGAAGGCGAATCTATTACATGCCCGAAGCTTGCGGTGAAGCTAGAGGGCTTAGTTTGCGGTTGAAAACTGTTCGCTTTTTGGGTGTCGCGTATGCTGTTTTGTACATTGCGGCCGTTAATTCTCGCTTTGGCGCTGCTATAGCAGTAATTGCGCAGCGCGGCAGCACTCGGAAATACGCTTGTGTTTTTTTAAAAAGGAGAACTCTATGACCAAATACTTGGTCTTTGTCCTGTTTTTATTGGTCACGCCGCTGAGTTTTAGCGTAGAAAAAAACCAGCTCAATCACGATAAGCATGATGATCACGATACCGGTTCCCACGGGGCGCAGGCCGATAAGGATCGCAAAGTAATTCACGACGCTCACACCCATGGTCTAGGCCTTCTGACCTTGGTTTTTGAAGCGGGGGAGTTGTTGCTTGAATTGGAAACACCCGCTGCGAATATTTTAGGTTTTGAGCACCGGCCGCAAACCGCCGAAGAACGACAAAAACTGCAGTGGGCGGAGCGGCTGTTTAACAACGCAAAAGAAATGTTTGGTTTGCCGCCAAACTGCCAGCTAAAAAACCTTAGCTTAGAACTGCCTTTTCCTAGCCCAGATGGAAAACATGGTCATGAACCGCGCGAGCACGATGAAGGCAAGCACGGCGAAGGTTTGCATCAAGATATCCACGCCGAGTACCAGTGGCGCTGCGATGAGCCCCCGAGAAAAATCGCGGTAAACTTGTTTAAGCATTTTCCCGCTTTCGAAAACATCGACGCACAATGGATTATTCAGAATAAACAAGGCGCAGCCAGTTTAAGCCCAAAGCAGAGCACTATAACAATAGCCCATTAGCGACGGGTTAATCAGCGAAATAAATTAAAACATGTTCTGCTATACCCAAAGCGTT
>JAHQVY010000038.1 GCA_019634095.1 Cellvibrionaceae bacterium | reverse complement strand
CCCTTTAGATACAAGGCTTGCTGAAGTTTAGGCAGGCCGGGCATTTTCCCATTCACATTTACCCAGCTATTGGCCATCTCTGGAGTTGCAGCTAAATGGAGTGCTATTCTTCTGTAGATGAAACGTGTCAACAACGCTGTGGTGAGGTTTTAATCAAGTTGTAACCTTACTTGCAATCCCATCTAGCTCCGTCAGAGCGCTTTTCCGTACCGGTTTATACAATGCATGATGACGCATTGTTAGCTCTGCAAGCCTTGCGTAGCATCGGTATCAGCCGCTTCGCTCCGAATCTTCTTACTACGCTGAAAAAATAACGCGTACCCGCTGTTTCAAAGTGTGCCCTGCAAGCAAGCCGGTGAAGACTTTAAGGGGACGCAGTCACAATGAGTTTAAACAGGAGCAGGATCCTTTCTACGCTCCAGCTTGGTATGGCTTCCCTTAAACGAGTCAGCGGGTTTTTTACGAATCGCTATAGCGCAATCTCTGATCAAGGCTCTCAAGTTTTTTAATTGTGGGCCGCTAAGATACTTAGGTGGCCGATTGCACTGTGATTTAACAATGTTTGGATTGTAGCGCAAAAACTGAACTATTTTTGAGTTTGACTACTACAATGCGCACCATATTTACCAAAATATAAATATTTACCGTAATTAACCCTTACATTAACTGACACCAGTGTAAAAAATGTCGAAACAGAATTTACTGAATTTTGATGATTTAAACTTGAAGTTCTCTCAAGTCATTCAAATTATCCCAGAAGACGGCGGTGGGGCAAATAATTGTTTCGACTGTGTTTTGGTGGGTTGCTTGAGCGGCGAAGCGGTGATTGTCACTGTGCCACAGACTAATCTGTTCCCTAAAGTTGCAGAGGGCGATCATGTGGTGATACGTGTTTATACCGCGCAAGGGGTGGCGCTGTTTCCTACCACCGTGCTGTACATCTCGGAGGTGCCGACTTTTTTAGTCTATTTGGATTTCCCTAATGCCATCACCTTCAAAAAAGTGCGTGAATCTATTCGGGTAGAGATGACTCTCCCCACTTTGGTAAGCAATGTTAATCGAGATCTACAAGGCATTGTGGGGCGTATTGTTGATATTAGTGTATCGGGTGCGCAGATTGAATTGTTCGAGTATGCCGGTGAAAAAGGCGATAGCCTAATAGTTAAAGGGAAATTTAGTATTGACGATATCCATCGCAAGCTTTCTATCGATGCTGTGATAATGGATACTCGTACCTTGGAAAACGGACATCAGAGTGTTGGCGTGCGTTTTGAAAAGGGCAATGAGGAAAACACCCTGATTTTGTTGGGAATCGTCTACAGTGCCGCTCTTGCTGGTAATGAAAAATTCATTAGCTAGTTCACTATGGTTGGTTTTGGCGTCATTTAGTATGCTGAGTGAAGCTGTTGATGACTCTCGTTTGTGGCTACCGGGACGCTACCAAAGTTTGTTTGTCGACTTGAAGCAAGCCGCGCAGTCGGCGGGTAACCTGGATAAATGCCACAAGGTACTTTCCGGCACACTGGATCTTGATCAATCTAGTGCGGAAAAGCCTATTTTTCGTATTCTCTGCCGTAAGCCCAATGGTAAAACCTACAACGAAATGGTGGATGGCGTTAGCAAACAAACCCTGACAACCCTGCAGGGCTCTGAAGCTGTTTTAAACTTGGATGCCTTGATCGACCTGCGGCAACGCGAGGGAGCCAGTCGCAAAGTTCAAGTTATTAATGAGCAAATTAAGCTATTTTGGCCGGTATGTAAAAATGCCTTTCTAAAGCGTACGTCTCAAATGATCAATGTCAAAACCTTTTTCGAGGGCGATATCGACCCTGTGGAATATCAACAGTGGCAATTGACTTTTCAGTTCGATTTCGACGCGGAAGACCCATCTGGAGCGCCTCTTAAATATGAGGCTACCTGTCGAATTCGCTCCTTAAAAGATTTTGATATTGAGATTCGCTCTCGCAGATCCTCAAACTAAACCCAATGAAAATACAGGGCCGAGGCCGCCTTGTGCAGACGGGTGAGCACTCACCGTATTAGAGGTATCGTTGGTGTCTTCGCTACGCAATTACCCTCAGGCTGGATTTTGCCGTGTTTGGATGTTTGTTTTTACTTGCTAGTAAATTTGGCTCATTGTGCCTTGGGCAGGTGGCGCTGTCTGATTTTAATATGATCGCTTTGTAGTCGGCGGTGCTTATCCCTGTGCATCAACTTGCTCCGGTGTGGCTCTTAATCCGGTGTGGCTATAGAGGTGTGGTTATAGAGGTGTTTACAAAGGTATTTGAGACTGTCGTTTAGGTTCGTTGTAACTGCTATAGCGTTTGAGATATAGGTGCTGGTATTGCGCCTGCTGCATAAGATTTCGCTCCAGAACCGCTTCGCTGCCACTCAAGCTGCATTTTTAGCGTCCCACTCGATTTTTTTCGAATTAATTTAGGATTATGTTCGCCTTAAAAATCTTCATGTAATGCTATAAATACGCCTCTAAAAGCTTCTGAATCCAAAACTTTATGCAGCGATGGGGTGGGGTGTGTGAGGTTGGCGTTAAATTTGGCCTGGATTTGCGTCCCCGCTGGTTTTCTTGAAGGCGCAGCATGCGAATACTGAGCATGTTCATAAGGTCTAAAATACACCCTTAGCGTTTGAAATTTAGGTGTTTAGGAGTACGTCAATTTTTGTTCTTGGCAAGGCGGTACTCACATGGGTGTGAGTTATTAGGGTAATGCAGTAGCAATTACCGTGGAGCAGTTGCCGATATGCATAGGGATGTGGGGTATTAGGGCAACGCAGGAGCAGTTGCCGAGACAGCGGAAAATAGCCATTCTATTTAAGGCGGAGCAACCGCCAAGAGTAAAAAGGGGCGTGCTCATGAGGCCTAACTATCAATCGCTACGGGTACATAAGCGCTACAAATAAAGTGGACTCGCAAAAGAAAAAGGTACCCTAGGGTACCTTCGCTGACTAATGGCTAGCACCAACTAGTAAGTGACGCTTTTCATAATAGGGAATTATGATACCTTCTTGGCAGGGCGTCCTCGTCTTTTTGCCGGCGTTGGGGCTGTCGCTGCCGCGGTTGCCGTCGCTTTCGTTGCTGGCCGTCCCCTTTTTTTGGGTGCCGCTGCTGGGGTGTCGCCGGTATTTGCCGCGGGGCGACCTCGTTTCTTAGGCGCTGCCGCAGCGCTAGATTTTGTTGCTGGCCGCCCGCGTTTTTTAGCTGCAGTCTTAGCTGGCGCCTTTTTAGCCGTCGCTTTGATGCTTGTCGCCGGTTTTGCCAGCTTCTCAAATGCGGCGACTTCTTTAGCTACAGCTTTTTCTACAGTCTCTTCCTTTTTAGTTTCGGCCTTTATTGCGCTGTATTCATCTTTAGCCATATTTAGCAATTCCTTTGCCTCTCGCATCGCGTTTGCAGTTTCAGTTGCGGTTTTGCGCGCCGCTTCTAACTGCTTGGCTTGCGCAGGTGTTTTTTTCTTAGCGCGAATTGCAGCCAGTTTGGTTTTTGCGCTAGCGGCTTTTTTGCTTGCCATAGCTGCGGTTTTGGTTGCCGATGTGAAAGATTTCTCGGTCTCTTTCAGCTTGGCTTGCTTTGCTTTGGACAATTTAGATTTTAGCGCTTTCAGTTCCGCTTCCAGCGCTGCTATAGGGTCTAACCCTTTTGATTTTGGTCGAGCCATGTTAAGTACCTTACCCAATTTTGTTTGAATTTAAACAAGTTGTTTCATTACATTACGAAATCACAAGAAAAATTCAAGCTTTTTTATTGATTTTTAAAGAAAAACATCGATTTTTTTAGAATTTCGCCTCCAGAATTGGTTTTTTTTTAAATCGCGGCAGTTTCCGGCCATATTTTTTGGCATTTAGAATTTTTTGATAAATGTTTGTCGCAAGGTATTTTGGACGAAATTCAATTACTGCGGCGCAAGCTTTCGCGGCGAGCTGAGAGATTAGGTAGAAGGTGTTGCAATCAAACTATCTTTCCAATAATCTGTATATTAATACAGTTTCAATGGTGCGCTCCAGGTGCAAAAAATTATTCATATCGATGCCGATTGCTTCTTTGCCGCCGTTGAGATGCGAGACCGGCCGGCGTTAAAAAACAACCCTATAGCGGTTGGCGGTGATCCAGGGCGGCGCGGAGTAATTTGCACCTGTAATTACCACGCACGGCGTTATGGCGTGAAATCAGCAATGGCCTCCGCACATGCTAAGCGACTTTGTCCGCACTTATTGATTTTGCCCCCCGATATGGCGAAATATCGCGTGGTGTCCGAGCAAATGCGCGATATCTTCTCCGAATACACCCCAGTTATTGAGCCATTATCCCTAGACGAGGCATTTTTAGACGTTTCAAACTCCGATTGCGCTGCGGGCAGCGCAACCCTCATTGCTCAGGAAATTCGTCAGCGGATAGAGCGGGAATTGGGAATCAATGTCTCTGCTGGCGCTTCTCAATTGAAATTCCTCGCTAAAATTGCCAGCGATTGGCAAAAGCCAAATGGTCTCACTGTTATTCCTCCAGGCGAAGAGCAGCCTTTTCTTCGCAGGTTAAGTGTTTCCAAATTACCCGGAGTAGGGCCGGTTATGCAGAATAAGCTGGCCGGGGCGGGTATTACTCTGTGTGAAGATGTATTGAATATCGGTTTAAACTCCATGGTTTTTCGCTTTGGGGCAATCGGTGAGCGAATATTCAAAATGAGTAAAGGTATAGAATTCGGCGCTGTGGCTAAACATTCAGCGAAAAAAAGTGTCAGTGTGGAATCTACTTTCGACCATGACCTGTCGAGCGCCGATGATATCAAGCAACGTTTACCGCAGTTGATTAGTCGCTTGAGGGCCCGTTTGCCCGACTCACGGTCTTTCTCCAGTCAGTTCGTAAAAATAAAATTCAGCAATTTCACTCAAAAAACCATGGAGAGCAGAATTGGTGCATCTAGCAAGCACTTTTCGGACGAGGGTTTTTTGCGTTTAATGCTGGCGGCTTGGCACTCACAGAAATTACCTGCACGTTTGCTCGGCGTGGGCGTGAAAATGTCGTCTGCCCACCAGTTTGGTCAGCTAGAACTGCCTTTTGACAGCGTTAAGTCGTAGCATTGTTTTTTGGCGATACCTGTTAAAGGCGATATGCCATTTCCTAGGCAATATAGGTTGTCAGGAAATTAGGCAATAGGATACCTCCAGTTTCAAAGTATGACCCGCATTGAAGCGGGTGCCGAGCTTATCGGGGCAGGGGGTATCTTTTCTAAGTTTTTGCTTGGCATTCATTGCTGAAACGCCAAATACTGGCCTTTTCCAACATGCGGGGAAAACGCGGAAAGCCTGCCGTGACGGTGTTGCTCTCTTACTCGGCTTTAGATTTTCGAGTACCGGTTGTTGGCCTGCGAGTCGCACAGCGGTAAGGAAGTGGGAAAGGCTAAATGCGAAATGGTTTGTTTGTGCGGAGAAAAGCGTATACCACCGCCGGCGTGTTTACGAGGGCTAGCCGCAACCCATTTAGGGTGCAGAGAGTTGAGGGAAATATCGGAGTCTAAGAAAAAAGAGTGAGAATGAGGATCGGAAGTAAGAAAATTATACGTTTAGCCTTGGAGATTTAGGTTTTAGTCGTATGCCCATTTTTGTTCTTGCTTATTGTTTTTGGTTGCGGTTCATCGAAAGGCGGTAATCACAGACAGTGATGGAAGGTCTTGGTGCAGCGCGAAATAGACACGCTATTATTCAGCCGGAATAAGCCCTACGGGCCTTAAGCAAGGCTAATGACACCTAAATCTCAAACGCTACGGGTATAGAGTAAGCAGCAAAGCGCAAAGAGCGAAAGGCAAAGAGTAAGAGAAATCATAAAACAAACAGGAAAAGCTTAGGGGGTATGCTTAGAGGAGTAAGCATAGAGCGGAAGCTGCGTTTCTTCGTCTCTGCTTAAAGTTGATTCCTTGTCCAGTTTTGATGCAAGAGTCAATACTCTTTGGCGCGGCTGGTTGCCTATAAGTTCTGCCGCTTATGGTTTCTTGTTTGTCTACTCCAAGCAGGGTGCTGAGACCGGCACTTGTGGCCACCTTGCCACGTAAATAGGCTGTGTAAGCGTGCCAAATGGCGGCGTATTATTAATGGTGATTTAGATTAAACGTCGGCGGTACGCTCCAGCAGGTACTTAGTGGCTTAAGTGGATTGGCTATTGTGCCCCCCGTTTTAAATGCCCCGGGTTAAGCATAGGCTTTTATGATTTTTAGTGATGATGGCCTCAAACCCGGCATTTGGCATTGGCTGAGCCAGCAGATGGGAAAATTGATCCATTTATAGCGCCAGAACTCCGATCGTCCAATGGTTATCGGATTGATGACAATTACGCCGATTAATAAGGGGCTTTTTGACCAGTTTTTAGGTATAGCTTGTTGAATCTTGTGGCTTTCCCTCCAATTCCAGATAGGCTAGTGTACAATGCCGGTGGTATACTGCGCTTGGCATGTCGGTTGAAAGCTGTAACCAACGCTAGATCGGCACCCAAAAAACGCCGTGATCGGCGATATAAGCGAAGCTAGCACCGCTAAAAATGTCAAATGACATAATACGCATATCATATACAGATATATAGTATGTGGGTAAATGGTGTTTGGTTAGATGGTGCTTAGATAGATAGTACGTAGATTAATAAATAGTACGTAGATTAATAAGAAGGTATATAGATAGACAGTCCCACATTGGCATAGAGCCACTTTTGCAGGAGCTAACTTGTCACAGCAAGTTTTTAGCACCAGGAGTGCGCTGGGACGGGGGTTATTTATTAACAATAATTCATTACACTAACTGTGGAGAAACTAAACAGTGAGTCGAAGAAAACGCAAGCAAAGTAGTGAAGACAAAGCTGAAATTGATTTAACACCCATGCTCGACGTGGTGTTTATTATGCTTATCTTCTTTATTGTTACTGCTTCTTTTATTAAGGAGAAGTCTCTGAGCGTAAACGTGCCAGAAAACACCGAGAATCCACCCCCCCCGGATGAAGAAAGCAAAAGTATTCTGGTGCAAATTAATTCGAATAATGAGATATACATTGATGGACGCCGGGTTGATGTGAGGTCTGTGCGCTCTCTTATCGCACAGAAAAAGGCGGAAAACCCACAAGGTGGTGTTGTGGTTTTGGCCAATGAGCTCGCTAAGACCGAAGCATACATCGCGGTTGCGGATGCTGCCCGCGAAGCCAATGTATATAACGTGTCCTTGGTGCCGCGCAAGGATTAATTGGCTCGCTCACTAGCGAACCTGTAGTGAGCAGAGGCACGTAGAATAGACATATAAACACGTAGAATAGACATATAAAATAGACACCTAAAAAGCAGCCGTAGGGCTGCTTTTTTACTCCGCAGGTAGCCCCAAAATTTCCGCTTTAACCCCGCAAAAAAACTCTACGCATTCTTAAGTCCTGGGTAATGTATTCTTTTTTTTGTGCGCTCAATTCCGTCTAACCAATTTTCCCTATGTGAAGTGACTGTAGATTTACTCTCTAGGTGATACTGTTCAGCTGCCCCCATTGCAATATTTTTTGGGGATTCCGCGGATCTTATTGGGTGCAACTTGTCTTAAATCGTTAAGTTAAGAAGAGCGACACCACTTTTTCTCAAGTCAAATCGTTGCGGCTGGAATAGATATGAAGATATTCAACAGACTTATCGGTAAGCCTGTCATGTTATTGTGTGCGTTGCTATTGGTTAGTTGCGGCGGAGATAGCGGGGGAGGCGTGAGTGCCTATCGCGATCTGGTCTCCGGGCAGGACTGGAGCGAGGGCATCTATTTCCCCGCAGACAATTACCAGAATTCCTGTGAAACACCAACATCTGAGCAGCGAGAAGGGAGCGCTTATGATGAGAAAATGTGGCTCCGTTCTTGGACCAACGATGTCTACCTCTGGTATGACGAAGTAGAGGACGTCGATCCGTTGGGATATAGCGTGGCAGATTATTTTAATGTGCTGAAAACTAACGCTACCACTGCCTCGGGAAGAGACAAAGACCGCTTCCATTTTTACTACGAAATCGACGAATGGCAACAGCGCCAACAAGGTATCATTTCGGGCTATGGTATCCGCTGGGAGTTTGAGGTAGAAACGCCTCGCTTGATTGTAACGATTGCTCTGGTAGCCGCCGGATCCCCAGCCGATAACCAGGGCCTGCGTCGCGGCGATGTGGTGACTGAGGTGGATGGCGTGGACACAGCGACGGTATACGATGTGGAATCTGCACTAGACAACCTAAACGCGGGTCTTTTTCCCCCGGAACACGGTGAGACGCATATTTTCACGGTGCAGTCTTTGAGTGGTGAAACCCGAGAAGTTTCGTTGGAATCTGCCCCAGTGGCTACACAAGCGGTGACTGCCTCGGAGGTAATCGAAACCGATGGCAGCAGCTTGGGTTACGTGGCATTTAACAACCACAATTTGGTGGCGCAGGATGCCTTGGTGGAAAGTTTTCAATCTTTTGTGGATGCTGGTGTCGAGGACGTTGTGCTTGACTTGCGCTACAACGGCGGCGGCTATTTGGCGGTTGCCAGCCAACTCGCTTATATGATTGCCGGTGAACAGCAAACTGAGGGTAAGGTGTTCGAAAGAGTAGTGTTTAACGACAAGCATACAGAGACTAACCCTTTCACTGGTAGCGATTTAGCACCCATGCCTTTCAATAGCAAAACTATCGATTTTTTCGGCGAACTTCCCGACGGGAGAGACCTGCCGAACTTGGGCCTTAACCGTGTTGTGGTAATAACTACCGGCGACACTTGTTCTGCGAGCGAATCGATTATGAACAGTCTGCGAGGCATTGATGTCGAGGTTATCCAGATCGGCTCGACAACCTGCGGCAAACCTTACGGTTTTTACGGTACGGAAAATTGTCAGAATATTTATTTCTCAATTAACATGAAGGGAGAAAATGATAAGGGTTTCGGCGATTATGCCGACGGTTTTTCCCCACAAAATTTGCCATCCACAGAGCCTGCTGGGGTTAGCCTAGAGGGTTGTTACGCGGAAGATGACCTTAGCCGCGAGTTGGGAGATCCCGACGAGGGCATGTTTGCCGCCGCTATTAAGTATCTCGCTTCCGGTGAATGTGATACCGCCGTGCTGCAAAAAGCGTCGGCCGCGGCTGCGCAAAAGACTGGCGATTTACCGGTTTTGGAGGGTTTAGAAGCCTTGCGCCGTGTAGAGGGCTTGAAGTTATATCGTTAGCACGCGCTGTGCCCTGTCTGCTGTGAGTGTGAGTCGAGTTGCGCTTTTGGCAGAGTCGCAAGGCCCGCCGCACTTATCAATGTAATCCATTTGCGACTCCAACACTATCGTGGACGGCCCTCTGGGCCGCCTACGGTAGCTTGCTCGGTCCCTGTTTGGGGCGCACAGTTTCTGTAGCGATGTTTTCGAAACCCTGTTCTTAAAACCCTGGTTTTAAAACCCTGTTTTTAGAACCTTGTTTTTAAAACTAAAGCCGCTTGAGAGTAAAGCCATTCGATTGGCGATATGAGCTATTCATGGCGCTAAGTATCTAGGGCAATAAAAGCGTTTTACCCTAGATACTTTTTCTAAGCATTTGAACCTTAGAGATGCGTTTAAAGGCGCTTTTTTGCTTGCCAGCGTTTTAACCTAAATTAATCAGTTGGATCGTAGCGAGGGCGTCCAAGGGGCTGAAGTTAGAGTGAATTTTTTAACTTTTTCGGCCAATTCGTAGTCACTCTACGGGTGCAGTCGAAAAATTGAAAAAACGCTTTAATTTCAGTTCATTGGACGTCCGCAGTAGATTCAACTGATTTATTTAGGTTTAAACTAAGGTCTGCTGCTGAACGCAACCTTCTTTTGGGGTAGGCATCACACCTGCATCTCGCTGCGAGTGAATGCGGTTGTTACACCAACTTTCTGCGGCGCGATAAACCCAACCCGATTAAACCTAAACCGAAAAGCGCCAAGGTACCAGGCTCTGAAACCGCTACTGGGGGGGCTGTTGGGGCTGTTGGGTCGTTTGGTTGTTGATTGATAATTTCGCTTACTTTGATATCGACAAAGGCAGAGGTGAAGGATACTGAAGTGTTGCCGCCGGCGCGAAGCAGGTTTAAATCCCAAGCAGCACCTCCGGTGGCAATGGCCAAGGAAACGTAGTCCGTATTCGTAGAACCTGCGCAGCGTTGACTGGCGGTGCCACCTGTAGAGCTAGAGAAGCCTCCGTTGCCGTCGGCGACATAGGCGTTGCCTTGCGAGTCGATACCCAACGCTTGGTTACCGTTGCTGTCGACAAAGCGACAGTTCACTACCGCATTCAACAGAGCGTTTTGGCTGGTAAAGCTTCCCAATATGCTGTCAAAGTCTATGGTGGTATTGCGGCGATCGCGGTCTTCGTCAGTGACGAGAATGATGTTGGTGGCGTGATTAGGGTTTAAAGAGTAGTTCAGCGCGTGGTCCATACCATCGTAACCGTCTTCAATAGAACCGTTGGTTACTAGGTTCTGAGTGGCGCTTGCAAATTCCGCCGCTGTACCCAGCTCTGCACCGCCAACATCGTAAGTGTGTCCCAGCAATTTAGAACCCCGGCCGCCGAAACCCGTTAAGCCGTAGT